>NZ_JBHXPI010000001.1:446887-534270 GCF_042718575.1 Streptomyces sp. NPDC058579 | reverse complement strand
CCCTTCCTGTTTTGTTTGTGGTTGGGGTGGGTTGTTTTTTTTTACCCCCCCCCCCCCCCCCCCCGGGGGGGGGGGGGGGGGGGCCCCCCCCCCCCCCCCGCCGCCACGTCTTCGTCAGGCCAGCGCCAGCCAGCCCACGGCCGCCAGGACCACGATCGCGGCGATCACGCCGACGATGAGGCCCACGCGGGGGCCGGAGGACTGGGGCGCCGCGGCCTGACGGCCGCCGCCGCCACTCTGCGGGCCCTCGTCGACGAAGGCGCGGAACATCTGGGTGCTGCCGGCCGGGTCGTAGTTGCCCTCGGGGCCGGGGCCCTGGCCGTACGGTGCTTGGGGGTTGTGTGCCATGAGCCTGGACCCTAGCGAACCCCGGCTCCCGGCCCCAAGCCCCGGCCTCCATCACGTCCCTTCCAGCACCGGTCCGGCACCCGTCCAGCACCCGTCCGGCACGTCTCCCTCTCCTCCCCCACACCCTCCCGCGGCTCCTCCCCCACACCCTCCCCCGGCTTTGCCGATTCTTTAGCGCGGTTTGACCGATTTAGTTTGCCTGGAGCAACCATCCATCTCTATGGTTGCCCTAAGCAACAAGATGGGATCCGCGGTGGACAAGCCGAGCAAGCCGATCAAACCGAACCGGTACGAGAACCTCGCCCGCCAGGTGAGCGCCATCGGCGCGGTCAAGCGCGGCATGGCACGGTCCCTGCCCGCCGACTGCCCCGGTGGATCCGCCATCGTCCTCGCCCTCCTCAAGCACGACGGGGACATGCGGATGAGCCGGATCTCGGAGCGGATGGCCGTCGACATGTCCGTCAGCAGCCGGCACGTCGCCCACACCGTCGAGCGCGGCTGGGTCGAGCGGCTTCCCGACCCCGCCGACAGACGCTCCCGCATCCTGCACCTCACCGCCGAGGGCAGGGAGAAGCTCGACGAACTCGACCGCAGGCTGACCGCGATGCTCGCCCGCAACCTCGCTGACTGGTCCGACGACGACGTCGAACTCCTCACCCACCTCCTCGCCCGTCTCCGCGATTCCTTCGGCGACTGCCGGGCCCACCACGCGTAACAGCAAAGGACGTTCATGGCCACGACCACACCCGCCCCGCCAACGCAGGCGGGCGGCCACCCCTCCGACGGTGCGGCACCCATGTCGCACCGTCAGATCATGGAGGCGCTCTCCGGGCTGCTGCTCGGCATGTTCGTCGCCATCCTGTCCTCCACGATCGTCTCCAACGCCCTGCCGGAGATCATCAAGGACCTCGGCGGCGGCCAGTCCGCGTACACCTGGGTCGTCACCGCCGCGCTTCTCTCGATGACCGCGACCACCCCCCTCTGGGGCAAGCTCGCGGACCTCGTCTCCAAGAAGCTGCTGGTCCAGATAGCCCTGGTCATCTACGTCGCCGGCTCGGTCGTCGCCGGTCTCTCCCAGAACACCGGCATGCTCATCGCCTGCCGTGTCGTCCAGGGCATCGGCGTCGGCGGCCTGACCGCGCTCTCCCAGATCATCCTGGCCGCGATGATCGCCCCGCGTGAGCGCGGCCGGTACAGCGGCTACCTCGGCGCCACCTTCGCCGTCGCCACCGTCGGCGGACCGCTGCTCGGCGGCGTCATCACCGACACCGACTGGCTCGGCTGGCGCTGGTGCTTCTACGTCGGCGTGCCTTTCGCCCTGATCGCGCTCCTCGTCCTCCAGAAGACGCTGAAGCTCCCGGTCGTGAAGCGCAAGGTCAAGGTCGACTGGGCGGGCGCGTTCATGATCAGCGCCGCCGTGTCGCTGCTCCTCATCTGGGTGACCTTCGCGGGTGACAAGTACGACTGGATGTCCTGGCAGACGGCCGCGATGGTCGGCGGTTCGCTCGTCCTCGGCGCGCTCTTCCTGCTCATCGAGTCCAAGGCCAGCGAGCCGATCATCCCGCTCCGCCTCTTCCGCAACCGGACCATCACCCTCGCCTCGCTCGCCTCGCTCTTCGTGGGTGTCGCGATGTTCGCGGGCACGGTCTTCTTCAGCCAGTACTTCCAGCTGGCGCGGAACGAGTCGCCGACGATGTCCGGCGTCCTGACCATCCCGATGATCGCCGGTCTGTTCGTCTCCTCGACCGTCTCCGGCATGGTCATCACCAAGACCGGCCGCTGGAAGGCCTGGCTGGTCAGCGGCGGCGCGCTGGCCGCCGGTGGTCTCGGGATGCTCGGCACCATCCGCTACGACACGGAGTACTGGCACATCGCGCTCTTCATGGCGGTCCTCGGCCTCGGCCTCGGCATGATGATGCAGAACCTGGTGCTCTGCACGCAGAACCAGGTCGCCCCGGCCGACCTCGGCGTCGCCTCCTCCGTCGTCACCTTCTTCCGCTCCCTCGGCGGTGCGGTCGGCGTCTCGGCGCTCGGCGCGGTCATGGCCCACCGGGTCACCGACTACGTCAAGGACGGCATGGCCGAACTCGGCCCGAAGGCCGCCGCGGCGATGGGCCAGGGCGGCGGGGCGGGCTCCGGCGCGATCCCGGACATGGACAAGCTGCCGGCTCCGATCCGTACGGTCATGGAGAGCGCGTACGGACACGGTGTCGCGGACGTCTTCCTCTACTCGGCGCCGTTCGCGCTGCTCGCCTTCGTGGTGACGCTCTTCATCAAGGAGGTCGCGCTGAAGAGCAACAGCACCAGCCCCAGTTCCGACAAGGGCTGACAAAGACTCCCGGCCGCGCTCCGAGCGGAGGCGCGGCCGGGTCGAGTACGGAGCGGCGGGCAGGGGACGGCCCGCCGCTCCGTCATTTCCTCCTACGCCTCAGGAAGATCCGGCCTCGTGCGAGGATCCGGACTCCCGCGCCACCATGACCTCGATCCCCGCGACCAACACGTCCAGGGCGTAGTCGAAGTCCCGGTCCCAGATCTCGCTGACGCTGCCGTGCGAGGCACGCTCGTCGAGGAGCTCCGCCATCGGTTCGAGCGCTTCGACGAAGTCCGGATCCTCGCGGAAGGCCCTGATCGCCTCGCCGTAGAAGTCGTCCTGCGACATGCCGACCTCGGCCGCCCGTCGCCCGAACTGGGACTCCATCGTCCCGTACCCGTACACGAACTGGAAGACGGACGACATGGCGCTCGGCTGCCGGCTGACCGGCAGGCCGGTGTCCCGGATCGCCTCCTGGATCTTGGCGCCGACGGCGATGGCGTGCGGGCCGATGTTCAGGTACTGGCCGGCGATCGGCGACATCCACGGGTGGCGCACCAGCATCCGCCGGTAGTCCAGGGCGAGTACGCGGATCCGGTTCTGCCAGTCCCCGGCGGCGTCGACCGCGTCGAGGTCGATCTCGCCGTACACGGAGTCGACGGCGAACTCGATGATGTCGTCCTTGGTGTCCACGTACCAGTAGAGGGACATGGCCGTGACACCCAGTTCGGTCGCCAGCTTGCGCATGGAGAGGCCGGCCAGGCCCTCCTCGTCCAGCATCCGGATCGCGGTCGTCACGATCCGTTCGCGGTCGAGGCCGGCCGGGCCGCCTCCGTTGCGCGGGGTGCGCTGCTCCAGCCACACGCTGGAACGCGCCGGGTTCTTGGCCCGGTCGGCGGCCTTGACCATCGCGTTCCTCCGTGTGCTCACGTTCAGCGGTCCTTCACCGTCACCATGCTATTCAGCCACCGCCTTCTCCTTCGACCGCTCAGTCGTCTTCTCCTTCGTCTTCTCCTCCGAGCGCTCGGCCCTCTTGAGCAGCGCCGCGGCCAGCAGACCGCCGGCGAAGACGGAGATCGCGCCGACCAGCTGGCTGGTCTGGAGCCCGGAGGCGAACGCGTCCGAGATCGCCGCCCGCTCGGCGTCGCTCCCCGCCGCCGCGAGCGCGGCCGGCAGCGAGGTCGCGGTGACGGCGACGAGCGCCGCGAACCGGGCGTTGAGTACGGCGCCGAGGACGGCGACGCCCAGGCCGTTGCCGAACTCGGCGAGGGTGCCGTTGATTCCGGCGCCCACGCCCGCCTTCTCCGGCGGGATGGCGCTCATGATCGCGTTGGCCATGGCCGGGGAGGAGACCGCGATGCCCGCGCCCATCAGGACGAGGCCGAGCAGCATGCCCCAGTAACTTCCATCCGTACCGCCGCCGAGCACGGCGATCGACAGCAGACCGCCGGAGACCAGCGTCATGCCGAGCAGGACGGCCGGAGGCGTACCGATCTTCATCACGAGCCGCGGGCCGAGGCCCGTCAGGTTGAGGGCGACGATCGTCAGAGCGAGCGGGGCCATCCGCAGACCGGCCTCCAGCGGCTCGTAGCCGAGGACGAACTGCAGGTGCTGTGTGAGGAGGAAGAGCGAGCCGCCCATGCCGAAGACGACGAGCAGCGAACCGCCGATGGCACCGATGAACTTCTGGTTCCGGAAGAAGTGCATGTCGAGCATCGGGTACGGGATGCGGAGCTCCCACAGCGCGAAGGCGCCGAGGACGAGGACACCGACGGCGGCCGGGACCAGCACCTCCGCCGAGGTCCAGCCGTGCTCGGGGCCGGTGATGATCGCGTACACGACCGCCACCATGCCGATGGTGGAGAGCAGCGCGCCGAGCAGGTCGGGGCGGTCGCCCTGCGGGTTCTTCGACTCCGGTACGAGCTTGAGTACGGCGACGAGCCCGATGAGTGCGACCGGGATGTTGATGAGGAAGATCATTCCCCACCAGTAGTGGTTGAGGATGACGCCGCCGATCAGCGGTCCGGCGGCGAAGCCGAGCGAGCTGACGGTGGACCAGAGGGCGATGGCCTTGACCCGCTCGGAGTCGTCGAAGATCTGCATGACGACGGCGAGCGTGGTGGTCATGAGCAGCGCGCCGCCGACACCCATGCCGGCCCGGGCGGCGATCAGCTGGGCGGTGGACTCGGCGAGTCCGGCGGCGAGCGAGCCGAGGCCGAAGAGCGCGAGGCCGAGGGCGAGGAGCTTCTTGCGGCCGTAGCGGTCGGCGGCGTTGCCGGCGGTGAGCAGCAGGCCGGACTGGACGAGCGAGTAGGCGTTGATCATCCACTGGATGTCGCTGGTGGAGGCGTGGAGCTCCGAGGTCAGCGAGGGGATGGCGACGCCGAGGACGGTGTTGTCGAGCAGCACGGTGAGCTGGGCCAGGCAGATGACGCCGAGGATCAGCCAGCGCTGGGGGTGGCCGCCGGTGGCGGCGGGGGGTGAGGACTCGGCGGTCGTCGCCGTCATGGGCAGCACTCCTTGTACGGTGTACGGGGCTTGGTCTCGTACACCGTACAAGGGTGTCTCGTACGCTGTATAGCGATTACTTCTTGGGCTGCCTCTTGGGCTACTTCTTGGGCTACTTCTTCGGGGCCGTCAGGTCGTAGAGGGTGGCGCCGTCGACGGTGACCTCCTCGAAGGTGGACGAGACCCAGCTGGAGATCTCCGAGCCGCCGCCCATTCCTCCGCCCATACCGCCGCCTTCGCCTCCGCCGCCGCCTCCGCCGATGAAGTAGTGGATCTTGCCCTGGGCCACGTACTGCTTGAACTGGGCCAGGGTCGGGGACGGGTCGCTGCCGTTGAAGCCGCCGATCGCCATCACCGGCTTCTCGGTGGCGAGCTGGTAACTGGCGGCGTTCTGCGCGCCGATCGCGGCCGCGACCCAGGTGTAGGCGTCGGCGTCGGCGAGGAGTGCCGCCTTGGCCTTCGAGCCGACGGAGGCGCCGTTCAGGAGACCGCCCACGCCGCCTCCGCCACCGCCGCCGCGCTCCATGGCGCCCTGAGGCGGGGTGCCGCCGGGCATCTGACCTTGGCCCTGACCCTGACCCTGCCCCTGGCCCTGACCAGCAGGCATCTGGCCCTGGCCCTGCCCCTGCCCCTGCCCCTGCGGCGGGGTGCCGCCAGGCGTCTGCCCCTGGCCCTGGCCCATCCCTCGCCCGCCGTCCATCCGCATGCCGCCCTCGCCGCCGTCGCCACCCGTCGGCCGACCGCCGCCCATGCCGCCACCCGGCCCGCCCATCCCCCGCCCGCCCGCAGGCCCGGCGGTCACGATCGAGCCCTGGTGGCCGGTGCTCAGCGTCTCCAAGGTGTACGCGAACGGCCCCGCGAGCCCCGCCGCCAGGCCGAGGCCCGCGATCCCGAGCCCGATGCGCCGGTCGAGCCGCCCGGCGAGCAGCAGTCCGAGCGCGGCGAGCGAACCCGCGACCAGGACCGTCCAGCGCAGCCACGGCAGCCAGTCGGGCGTCCGGCCGAGCAGGACGTACGCCCAGACCGCCGTCGCCGCGACCGTCACCGCGAGGGCCGCCGAGGCGAGGAACCGGCCCCGTTCCTCCCACAGCACGCTCGCGCCCATGCCGACGAGGGCGGCGACGTACGGGGCCAGGGCCACCGTGTAGTACTCGTGGAAGATGCCGGCCATGAAGCTGAACACGGCCAGCGTGATCAGCAGCGAACCGCCCCAGACCAGGAACGCGGACCGGGCCGTGTCCGTACGGGACGAGCGCCAGGTGATCACCAGACCGGCCGCGAGCAGGATCAGCGCGGCGGGCAGCAGCCAGGAGATCTGGCCGCCGACGGCGTCGTTGAACATCCGCCCGATGCCGGTCTCACCCCAGCCACCGCCCCCGCGGCCACCACCGCCGCCACCGCCCCCGCCGCCACCCACACTGCCGGTCTCGTTGCCGTTGATCCGGCCGAGCCCGTTGTAGCCGAAGGTGAGCTCCAGGAAGCTGTTGTTCTGGGAGCCCCCGATGTACGGGCGCGAGCCGGTCGGCCAGAGCTCGACGAGCGCCACCCACCAGCCGGCCGAGACGATCATCGCGAGCCCGCCGAGCGCCAGTTGGCCCATCCGGCGGCCGAACCCGGCCGGTGCGCACACCGCGTACACGACCGCGAGCGGCGGCAGGATCAGGAACGCCTGGAGCGTCTTGGCGAGAAACGCGAGGCCGAACGCGACCCCGGCCCACACCAGCCACTTCGCGCCGCTCTTCGCATCCTCCAGAGCCCGAAGTACGCAGTACACGGCGACGGTCATCAGCAGCGCCAGCACCGCGTCCGGGTTGTTGAAGCGGAACATCAGCGCCGCGACCGGGGTGAGCGCGAGGACCGCGCCCGCGATCAGCCCGGCGCCCGCGCCGAACCGGCGCCGTACCGCCGCGTACAGGACGGCGACCGTCGCCACCCCCATCAGGACCTCCGGCAGCAGGATCTGCCAGGAGCCGAGCCCGAAGAGGCGCACGGACAGGGCTATCGGCCAGAGCGCGGCCGGCGGCTTGTCGACGGTGATGGCGTTGGCCGCGTCGAGCGAGCCGAAGAAGAAGGCCTTCCAGCTCTCGCTGCCGGCCTGGACGGCGGCGGAGTAGAAGGAGTTGGCGTAGCCGGAGGCGCTCAGGTTCCAGACGTAGAGCGCGGTGGTGACGGCGAGGAGGGCCAGGAACGCGGGGCGTACCCAGGGCGCGTCGCCGGTCCGGCCGCGCCAGAGGCGGGCGAGGCGGCTGCGGGGCGGCGCGGCGTGCGCACCGGCGGTGTGCGCGACCGAGGTCGTGGTCGTCGTCATCGGGTGTTCCTTGATGAGGATGAGAGGAAGGCGTCCGGGAACACCCAGAGCCGGAAGAGGAGGAAGCGGAGGACGGTCGCGGCGAGGTTGGCGACGATCAGGACGGCGAGTTCGGTGGAGTGCGCCGGGTCGCCGGTGGCCGCGCCGAGCGCGGCGAGCGAGCCGCTCGTCAGGGCGAGGCCGATGCCGAAGACGACGAGCCCCTGCGCCTGGTGGCGTACGGCCCGGTCCCGGCCCCGTACGCCGAAGGTGAGACGGCGGTTGGCGGCCGTATTGGCGACTGCGGACACCAACAGAGCGGCGGCATTGGCGAGTTGGGACCCCATCCCGAGCCGGAAGGCGGAGTACAGGGCGAGGTAGAAGAGGGTGGACAGCGCGCCGACGACGCAGAAGCCGACGAGTTGCCGGGCCAGTCCGCCCGGTACGCCCGTCAGTTGGCGGTCGCGCGGGTCGTCGCCGAAGGGGCGGGCGAGCCGGTCGAGCGGCAGGGACCCGGTCGCGAGCGCCCGGCCGACCCGCCAGACGCCCTTCAGGTCGTCGGTCGCGGTCTTCACGATGTGGACGGTCGAGTCGGGGTCGTCGACCCAGTCGACGGGCACCTCGTGGATGCGGAGCCCGGCGCGTTCGGCGAGGACCAGCATCTCGGTGTCGAAGAACCAGCCGGTGTCCTCGACCATCGGCAGCAGCCGCTCGGCGACCTCGCCCCTTATCGCCTTGAACCCGCACTGCGCGTCGGAGAACCGGGCGGCGAGCGAGCCGCGCAGGATCAGGTTGTAGGCGCGCGAGATGAACTCCCGCTTCGGCCCGCGCACCACCCGCGAGGAGCGTGCGAGCCGGGAGCCGATCGCGAGATCGGAGTGGCCGGAGATGAGCGGCGCGACGAGCGGGAGGAGCGCGTTGAGGTCGGTGGACAGGTCCACGTCCATGTACGCGAGGACGGGCGCGTCCGACTGCGACCAGACCGTACGCAGCGCCCGGCCGCGCCCCTTCTGATCGAGCCGTACGGACCGCACCTCCGGCAGCTTCTCCGCGAGGGCGGCCGCGACCTCGGGGGTCCGGTCGGTGGAGGCGTTGTCGGCGATCGTGACGCGGAAGCCGTACGGGAAGGTGCGGGTGAGGTGGTCGTGGAGCCGCAGGACGCACGGCTCCAGGTCCTTCTCCTCGTTGTAGACGGGGATGACCACGTCGAGGACGGGCCGCCCGCCGGTCGTGCCGCCGCCTGCCGCTCCGACATGGAGCGGCTCCCGGGCGGGGAGGTGCTCCCGGGCTGGGAGGTGCTCCCTGGCGGGGAGGGCACTCATACCGGAGTCGGGGCCCGCGATCGTTTGGGTTCGCATGGCACAGACCCTCGCCAGGGCGGCTGTCACGGCTGTGTGATGAGCCTGTGGTCAGCCTGTGAGTCGGGGCCGGACCTGGCGGGACCTGGCTGCCGGACCTGGCCGCCGGACCCGGCGGGACCTGGCGGGACCTGGCCGCCGGACTCGGGCGGGACCTGGCCGGACCCGCCCGAACTACGCCTCTCGGGGCAGCCGTACGACGAAGACCGTCCGCCCCGGCCGGCTGCTGACCTCGACGTCCCCGCCGTGCGCCACCGCCACCGCGCGGACGATGGCGAGGCCGAGTCCGGTGCTGCTCATGCCCTCGCTACGGCGGGTCCGGGCGGCGTCGCCGCGGGCGAACCGTTCGAAGACGGAGGGCAGCAGCTCGGCCGGGATGCCGGGCCCGTCGTCCTCGACCTCGACGAGCGCCGAGCCGCCCTCGGCGCGTACGCGGGCGGTGACGGTCGTGCCGGGTGGGGTGTGGGTACGGGCGTTCCCGAGGAGGTTGAGCAACACCTGATGGATCCGGGCGCCGTCCCCGCGCACGGTCACGACGGAGCTCTCCTCACCACCATCGGGCAGTTCGAGCCGCCACTTGTGGGCCTGGCCGGCCGCGCGGGCGTCGGAGAGCGCGTCCACGACCAGCGGCGCGAGATCAGTGCTCTCGTACGAGAGCGGGCGTCCGGCGTCGAGTCGGGCGAGGAGCAGCAGGTCCTCCACGAGCCCGGTCATCCGGGTCGCCTCGGACTCGATGCGCCCGAGGGCGTGCCGGGTGTCGGGCCCGCACTCCTCGCGGCCGCGCCGGGTCAGCTCCGCGTAGCCGCGGATCGAGGCGAGCGGGGTGCGCAGCTCGTGACTGGCGTCGGCGACGAACTGCCGTACCCGCGTCTCGCTCTGCTGGCGCGCGTGGAGCGCCGAGTGGACATGGTCGAGCATCCGGTTGATGGCGGCGCCGACCTGCCCGACCTCGGTCCGCGGATCGGCCTCGGGGACGCGGTGGTGGAGTGCGGGTTCGCCGCTGTGGAGGCGGAGTTCGGAGACCTGGGTGGCGGTCGCGGCGACCCTCCGGAGCGGGCGCAGCGCGATCCCGACGACGGCGCTCCCGGCGAGCGAGGCGGCGACGAGACCGGCGCCCGTGACGCTCACCTCGACGAGGATGAGGGTGGAGAGTGAGCCCTGGAGCTCGTCGAGCGGCAGCCCGACGAGGACGTCGGCGTCGCGCCCGGAGACGTACGAGACGCGGTAGTCGCCGAGCCCCGGCAGCTCGACGGTGTGCGGCCGCCCGTCACGGGACGCGCCGGCGAGCGCGGAGCGCTGCGCCTCGTCGAGCGGGTTCATGGTGGCCTTCGGCCCGTAACCGGCCTGCTCTATCTCGACGGAACGGTCGGCCGCGCCCAGCGTGCCGCCCTCCCCGACGACCGCGCCGACCGTGCCGAGCGGGGCACCGGGCCCGAGGACGAAGGCGAGCGGGTCGCGGTCCGGGTCCCCGGAGACGCGCATCGAGGGCGGCGGGCCCTGGGCGCGGTTCGCGACGTTCCGCAGCTGGTCGTCGGCCTGGTCGTACAGGTACGAGCGGAACGCGATCGTCGTGACCGTCCCGATGACGGCGGCGACGATCGCGATGAGGGTGACGGCGGAGACGACGAGCCGCGTACGGAGCGACCACGACCGGGGCGACCGGAACATCGGGCGTACTACTCCCCCGGCTTGATCAGATAGCCCGCACCGCGCCGGGTGTGGATCATCGGGGCACGCCCGGCGTCGAGCTTCCGCCGGAGGTACGAGATGTACAGCTCCACCACATTCGCCTGGCCGCCGAAGTCGTACGACCACACCCGGTCGAGGATCTGCGCCTTGCTGAGCACCCGGCGCGGATTGCGCATCAGGTAGCGGAGCAGCTCGAACTCGGTCGCCGTGAGGTGGATCGATTCGCCACCGCGCGTGACCTCGTGGCTGTCCTCGTCCAGGGTCAGGTCACCGACGACGAGCACCGACTCGGCGCGCGCCTGGGCGGCGCCGGACCGCCGGATCAGTCCGCGCAGCCGCGCTACGACCTCCTCCAGGCTGAACGGCTTGGTGACGTAGTCGTCGCCGCCGGCCGTGAGCCCGGCGATCCGGTCCTCCACGGCGTCCTTGGCGGTCAGGAAGAGCACCGGCACCTCGGGCAGGTCACGCCGGAGCCTGCCGAGGAGGGAGAGCCCGTCCATGTCGGGGAGCATGACGTCGAGGACCACGGCGTCGGGCCGGAACGCCCGGGCCACGCGCAGCGCCGAGGCACCGTCGCCCGCGCTGTCGACCTGCCAGCCCTCGTAGCGCAGGGCCATCGAGAGCAGCTCGGCGAGCGAGGCCTCGTCGTCCACGACGAGGACACGGACGGCGGAACCGTCGGGCCGGAGCATGTCGGTACGCCCCTGGGGCTTGGTCGCGGGTGTCATGGGACCACGTTGGAGGGGCGTACTGAGATCTCCCTTTCCGTTCCCTGTGAATTCCCTGAGAAAGCTGTCGGCTTCAGCTCACGGGGAAGAGCGCGGCCCCGTTCCCGTGAAGGACACTCCGCAGCCAGTCGTCACCGAGCCCGAGGCGTTCGAGGGCGTGGAGCTGGTGGACGTACGGGTAGGGGATGTTGGGAAAGTCGGTGCCGAGGAGGATGCGGTCGCGCAGTTCGCGCAGCCGGGGAAGCTCGGCGACCGGGAAGGGCGCGAGGCGTTCGCTGAAGTCGGTGAAGGCCATGGTGGTGTCCAGGTGGACGCCGTCGTACCGCTCAGCGAGGTCGAGGAAGTCGGCGTACTCGGGCATCCCCATGTGCGCGACGACCACCCGCAGCCGGGGGTGCCGGGCGAGGAGCTGCCCCATGGGCCCGGGCCCGGTGAACTTGCCGGGGACGGGCCCGGAGCCGCAGTGGACGACGACGGGTACGCGGGCGTCGGCGAGCAGCCCCCAACTCGCGTCGAGAGAGGCCTCGTTGGGATCGAAGCCCCCCACCTGGAGGTGCACCTTGAAGACCCGGGCAC
Organism: Streptomyces sp. NPDC058579; assembly: GCF_042718575.1. Lineage (NCBI taxonomy): Bacteria > Bacillati > Actinomycetota > Actinomycetes > Kitasatosporales > Streptomycetaceae > Streptomyces > Streptomyces sp. NPDC058579. The sequence continues at coordinate 522,465 of NZ_JBHXPI010000001.1, read as the reverse complement.
CGGAGTCGAGCGCCCGGGCGACGTAGGCGGTCGCGCCGGGTTCGGCGTAGAGGGTGGCGGTGTGGAGGCAGTCGGGCGTACGGGCGGCGAAGTCGGCGGCCCAGCTGTTGAGCCACTCGGCCATGCCGGCCTTGTGCGGATAGAGCATCGAGGTGAAGGCGAGCACCCCGAACTCCCGGAGCAGCGCGACCCGGCGGTCCTCCTCCTCTCGGTAGGTGATCGGCCACTCGACGCCGGTCAGGGGGCCGACGGCGTCGAAGTAGGCCCAGACCTTGTCGAGGACGTTCTGGGGCATGAAGTGGGTGTGGACGTCGATGAACCCGGGGATACCGAGGCGCGAGGCGAAGTCCCGCGGTGTCTCGCCCTCCCGTGGCGTCTCAGCTGGCGTCTCAGCGCTCAAAGCCGTAGCTCCGCTCGACCTTGCCGATATGGACGCTGTAGCTCTCGTACCACTGCTCCCGGCCGCGCCGCTTCGCGGCCTGGTGCTCGGCGTTGTCCCGCCAGGCGTCGAGGGAGGGCAGGTCGCGGAAGTACGCGACGGTGATGTCGATGCCGCCGGGGGTACGGGCGGACTCGTACCCGAGGAATCCGGGCAGGTCGCCGACGAGCTGCTGCATGCGGGCGCCGGTCTCGGCGTACCCCTCGGGCTCGGGGCCGTCGGGACGGATCGAGGTGAAGACAGCGGTGTAGTAGGGCGGTTCGAGGCCCGCCACCAGGCTCGGGGTCATGTGGATCACCCTCCGCCGGGCGGGGTGGGCGTGTCCATAAGGGCCGCTGGAAGGGATCCAAGTCTTTACTCCGGCTCTTTACTCCGGTCGGTCAGGAAGGAAAGAGACTGTCCTGGAAGTCGAGGTCGACGCTCCTCACAGGCACAGTGAAGGAGGCCGCCTCGACGGTCGGACTCACGAGCGCCCACCCCCGCACGAGCCGGGTGTCGAGGGCGAGGCAGCGCCCGTCGCGGCCGTCGCGCCCGTCGCGATCGTCGAGGAGGTGCAGGTCGGGCCCGGCGGCGGCGAGGAGGCGGCCGGCGACGACTCCGCCGTCGACGAGTTCGGTGACGGTGCCGGAGAGCGGGGGCAGGCCGGCGAGCCCGAAGGCCTCGCCGTGGTCGTACGCCCGGAATTCCAGCGGTTCCAGGGTCTCGGTCCAGTCGGCGAGGGCGGTGGCCCGCCCGTACAGCTCCTCGATCTCGCGTCGGCGCGCGTCGGGGCCGGGCAGGTCGTGCCGTACGGCGCGCTTACGGGCGTACGGAATCCGGTCCGGCACCTTCAGGGCGTGCCGCAGCAGTTCCTCGGTCCGGCGGGCGGCCATGAGCGGCCCGCGCCCGAGCCAGCTGAAGGCGACGGCGCCCTGCTCCAGGAGGCGGGCGTCGCCGCGCTCCTCGGCGGTGATCCCGACCTTGGTCATGCCGGGCCCGAACCAGGCGAGGTACACGCGGTACGGCCGGGGGTCGTCGGCGATGGTGTCGGCGGCGACGGAGTGGGCCCGGTCGAGGCGGGCGCACTCGGGGCACTGGCCGCCGGTGGCGCGGGCGGGGACGGTCGCGGCGAGTGGGCAGGGGTTCGCACGGGCGCCGGGGCAGAGCCGGGGCCCGACGGCACGGAAGGCGAGGGCCTGCCCGTACGCGAGCGGGGACACGCGCCCGCCTTCCCACCGCAGTCCGGGCACGCCACCACCCCACCGCATCCCGGCACACCGCCACACCACGCGCCGCCTCCGTTCTAGGTCCTAGTCTCGCGAGATGCCCCAGTCTCCTCGACTCCGGGTGGTGGCGGTCCCGGAGGAAGGGTGCCCGCCCCCCGGCGGGAGGCAGATCCGCGCCACGACAGCAGGTGGATCCGCGCTACGACAGAAGCTGGATCCGCGCTACGGCAGGAGGTAGATCCGCGCCCCGTCGTCGGCGACGGCGCTCTCCCGGACGCAGCCGCGCTCGACGAGCAGCCCGACGCAGTCCCGTACGCGCTCGACGGCGAGCCCGGTGCGCCGGGCGATGTCCTCCAGGCGGTACCGGGCGCCGCCGCGCACGAGGGCGGGGGCGAGGCAGGCGGCGACGGCGTGCACGTCACCCGTGACCGCGCGATGGTCGGCCTGCCAGGAGTCGAGGAGTTCCTGGGGCGAGACGGAGTGGCGTGAGCGCTGAACGGGAACGTTGAGGAACCCGGCGTCCGTCTCGGCCCGTACGACGATGTCGACGAGCTGGGGAGGCATGACGTACCCCCAGTGGGCGGTCGAGGGTTCGAGGCCGTACGAACCGTCGCGCTGGATGCCGGCGACGACCTCGGAGACCCAGGCCTTGAAGGGCGCGCAGGCGGGCTTGGTGCCGGCGATGACGAGCTGGACGAGCCCCTGGAGGTCGAGCATCTTCATCGACTTGCGCAGCCCGCTCCCCGCGAGCACGCGCGCGACCTCCTCCCCGCAGACCCCGCGCACCAACTCGCCGAGCACCCGCTGCCGCGCCGCCGCCACATGGACGAGCACCGCCTGCCGGGTGTTGACGTACCCCAGCTGCCCGGCGGCGTCGGCGGCGGGGAACCAGTGCGTCCCGTCCGGCATCGTCAGCCTCCGCACCCGCGCACCGGTCGCGGCGAGCACGAAGTCGCCGATGTCGATCGCGTCCGCGTCCACGTACCTCTGCTCGTCGTCCATCGAGCACCACCTCCACCAGGGACGCTAGGCCGATGGCATATTCAACTGTCATGAAATGGGAGGACGTTCACCCAAAAGAAGCCCAGGGGACTTCATTCAAAGCCACGCCGTGGCAGCCGGGGGGGTAGGCGCGGACGGCATCGGGGACCGGTGACGCCCGCGGTGCACAGCTGAGTCGCGGACCTGAGGCCACTGTCGGACCCTGACTGCATGAGCGAACACCCATGGGGACAGGAGCCCGGACCAGAGCCTCACCGGCAGGCGTGGGGCCAGGGCTCCGGGCCGGCCTGGCAGTCCCCTCCCTACGGAGCGGCGCCACCGCCCAGACGACGGCGAAGGTGGCCATGGGTGCTGCTCGTCCTCGTCCTACTTGCGGCAGGCGGGTGCGTAGCCCTCTTCGCGAGCGTCTCCCGCGAAGTGTCGAAGACGGTGACGGTGGAGTACGCGGTCACCGGCGACGCAAGAGACGTGAGCATCACGTACTCCGTCTGGAACGACGACGGCATCTCGACAAAGTCCGAAACCGTACCGTCCCTGCCATGGCGGAAGACCCTGGAAACGAAGGGCTTCGCGAAGGGCGGATCCCTGCTCATCAGCCTCAGCGGGTCGGGAGGCACAGCCACGTGCTCGGTGACCGTGGACAACGACACACCCACGACGTCCACAGCCTCAGGCCCATCGGCGGCTGCCACCTGCACCGGCTTCTGAACTGAGCCCCACGGTCCGAACGTCGGTGCCGTTGATGTCACCGCTGATGTCAGCGGCCTCCTGCCTGTACTGCGCCCCGGAAACGCAAGAGGCCCGGACTCTCGTCCGGGCCTCTCACCTGCTGTGCACTCGGCAGGATTCGAACCTGCAACCTTCTGATCCGTAGTCAGATGCTCTATCCGTTAAGCTACGAGTGCTTGTGCTTCTCGGCTGTTTTCTTGCCGGTCGGCGTTGCGTGGACAACATTACATGACCTGCGGCGTAGCGCGAAATCCATTAGCCAGACCCCTTCTGACCTGCGGAAATGCCTTCCTGGGCCTTCCGGAAAGATCCCGGGCGTCGGCGCGTCGACGGCCCTCGGCGGGTGGGTCCGGGCGGGAAGCCGGGGCCGGAACGGCCGAAGCCCCGGCCGTGTGGGCCGGGGCTTCGGGGGTGGTGCGGAGGCGGAGGGATTTGAACCCTCGATGGGCTTTAAGGCCCAAACCGCATTAGCAGTGCGGCGCCATAGACCGGACTAGGCGACGCCTCCATCCGCACCGTCGCGCGGGCGCGAGTGGTGCGTGCAGATGATGACATAGACAAGCCTGCTGTCACCAATCGCTTCTCACCGTACTAGTCCTCCGGGGCGGAGAGCAAAGCCCGTCGGCGCACCCCGCTTGCGCAACGAACGGCGGTACGGAGCGTTAGAGGGGCGGGGCCCGGCCCCGGGACCCGGCCTACCCTCTGCCCCCTGGAGTTCCCATGCTGCGACGTCTCGTCCTCGCCTCCCTCGTCACCTCCGCCGCCGGCCTCGGTGCGCTCGGGCCGTTGCCGCCCCTGCCCCTGCCGCTGCTCTCCTCGCCCGACGCGCTCACCGTGACCGTCTCCGAGAGCGGGCATCGGAGCGCTGACGGGACATTCCGGTTGGAGTGTGCAGAGAAGGCGGGTGGGGACCATCCCGCCGCCACGGCTGCCTGCTCGCGGCTCGCCGAGCACGCCAAGGCGGGGACCGACCCGTTCGCGCCCGTCGCGAAGGACCGGATCTGCTCCCTCCAGCACGGCGGCCCGGCCGTCGCGCACATCACCGGCGAGTGGCGGGGACGTACCGTCGACGCCCGTTTCTCCCGGGCCAACGGCTGCGAGATCGACCGCTGGGACAACCTCGCGCCCGTGCTGCCCCACCTGTCCCACGTGCGGGGATGAGGTGAGGATGCCGGTCGGATGTTGCCACCGGCACGCGACCTCACCCCACGCCCGCCGAGCCTGCCTTTAGACTCCCCTCAGTGACAGGCTCCGGCCCGACGGGCAAGATGGGGCGGGTCGGCCAGCCGGGCAAGGCGCAGTGGGCAAGGTGCAGTGGGTCAGGGAGGAAGCGTCGTCGTGAGCAGCAGGCCATCCCGAGGCGCTGCTCGCCTCGCAGCCATACTTGACGCCCTCCCCGACGGCCTCGTGCTCGTCAACTGCAACGGCACGGTCGTCAACGCCAACACCATCGCCCTCGGCATGTTCGAGACCCCCGGCACCGCGCTCGTCGGGCGCGGGCTGCTCGACCTGCTCCCCGGGTTCGACTCGCGCCTGATCCCCGGCTCCATGCGCCGCCCCGAGGGCACCGACGAACACGGCCGTACGAAGCCCACCCGGATGATCGCCCGCCGGACCGACGGCAGCGAGTTCGCCGTCGAGGTGACCAGCGCCAGCCTGGAGGACGGCCGCGAGGCCTACGACTCGTACACCTCCTACACCGGCGACGAGCTGCTCATGCTCGTCGTCCGCGACCTCACCGGCACGCTCGACACCGAGGCCGAACTCGCCCGCTCCCAGCGCCAGACCGAGATGATCCTGCGCGCGGCCGCCGAGGGCGTCGTCGGTACGGACACCGACGGGCGGGTCGTCCTCGTCAACCCCGCCGCCGCGCAGATCCTCGGCTACCGCGCCAGCGACCTCGGCGGCAAGGAGCTGCACCCGCTGATCCTGCACTCGCGCGCGGACGGCGAGCCGTTCCCGTACGAGGGCTCCCCGCTCGCCGACACCCTCAAGTCGGGGCGCAAGCACCGGGTCCGCGGCCAGGTGCTGTGGGCGAAGAACGGCTCCCAGGTGCCGGTCGACCTCACCACCGCTCCGGTACGGGACGGGGACCAGCTCGTCGGCGCGGTGATGACCTTCACCGACCGCCGGCCGTACGAGCAGCTCACCGACGAGCACACCACCGAGGTCAGCACCCTCACCGAGAAGCACGCCGCCGAACTCGCCGAGCTGAAGCGGAGCCAGGAAGAGCGGGCGAAGGGCGAGAAGGAGCGGTACGAAGCGCTCGCCGCCCGGCACGAGCAGCTGACGGCCGTCCTCGGCGAGTCGCTGCGCGGGCCGCTGGAGGAGCTGCGTACGGAGCTCTCCTCGCTCGCCGCCGACGACGCCGGGCAGCTCTGGCCCGAGGCCAACCAGCTCCTGCACCACCTGGCCGCCGGCTACGCCCGGATGACCACCCTCGTCGACAACGTCCTCGGCTACCAGCGGCTGAACGCCGGCGCCGATGCTCTCGCCAAGTCCGTCGTCCTGCTCGACGGGGTCGTCACGGCGGGCGTCGACGGGGCCGTGGAGCTCATCGGGCCCGGCCGGGCCCAGTTCGCCGTGCACGCCCCGCCGATCGAGGCCGAGGTGGACGCGGGTCGCCTCGCGACCGCGCTCGCGCATCTCGTCGCGGACGTCGCGGGGGTCGACTCGACCGGCAAGGCCCGGGTCGTACCGGGCGCCGGGTACACCGACTCGACGATCGTCGTCGCCGCCGCGCAGCGCGGTGACGTCGTACGCATCGAGGTCCGGGGGCCGTACGCCGGTGGCGACCCGGTGCACCAGCCCATCGTCCGCGGCATCGTGAGCGCGCACGACGGTGTCGTGCAGACGCACGAGGTACCGGGGATGAGCGGCAGCGCGTACGTCCTTGAGGTGCCGATCGGCGCCGGTAGGGGCACGGTCACACCTCCGCCGGCCCCGCCCGCCCCGCCCGCCGCCGAGAGCGCCGCGCTCGCGCTGCCCGCGCAGGCCTCGGACACCAACGGCGGCGGTCGGCGCCGCGCCCGACGGGCCTCCACCGACGCCTTCCTGGACAGCCCGATGGGCGGGGGCGCGGGTACGGGTACGGGTACGGATTCTGCGTCTGCCTCCGGTGCGGCCGTCGAGCCGACCGGGCGGCGCCGTGGGCGTACGGACGAGGCCCCCGCCGGCCCCGCCGAACTGATCCCGGCCCAGAACGCCGGGCCGGTCGCCCCCGCCTCCGCCCCTGGTGGCTCCGCCCCTGGTGCCTCCGGCTCTCCCGCCGCCCTCGAACCGACCGGGCGTCGGCGCGGGCGGCCCGCCGAGGGCGCCGTGGTGACCGCCGCCGAGGGCGCGCAGGGCCGGGCCGCGCTCGGCGACACCGTGCCCCCGCAGGGAGTACCGGTACCCGCCCAGGGCGCCCCCGTCGATGCTCCCGCCCTCGCCCGGGCCCTGCCCGCCGCGCCGAGCGGCGAGGACGCGGCGCAGCAGCCCACCGGGCGGCGGGCCCGTCGCGCGCTGGCGGCGCAGGACCGGAACGAGGCCGCCGAGGCCGGACCGCGTACGCCGTTCGCGCTGCCCCCGGCCGAGGCCGACCGCGCCCCGGAGCCCCAGGCAGCCACGCCGATGCCGGCTCCCATGCCGACGCCGATGGCGATGCCTTTGCCGATGCCCGCGTCGGCACCCATGCCGATGTCGGCGCCCATGCCGACGCCGATGCCGATGTCCGTGGACGGGGACGACGAGGGGCGCCACGACGCCGTACGGTCCGCGCCGGACGCCGACCACACGCCGCCGCAGCCCCACCCGCTGCCCGAGCCGACCGGCCGCCGCCGGAACCCGGGCGGGCCGCAGGAGACCAGTAGCGGTACGGGTACCGGATCCGTACCCCTGCCACCGGAGATGCCCGCGCTCGCCGCGCCCCCCGCACCCGCCGTGCCGTCGGCACCCACCGCGCCCGCCGCGCCCGCCGCGCCGAAGGACGGGTCGCTGGGCGGGCGGGCGTTCAGCGTGCGGACGCTCGGGCAGGGGGTGCCCTTCGCCCAGCAGGCAGGCGCGACCAACAGCACCAATGGATCCAACGGGTCCAACGGGTCCAACGGGTCCAACGGGTCCAACGGCAGCAACGGGTCCGGCCGTCGGCGCAAGCTCTCCACCCCGCCCGAGGGCGACCGTACGGCAGCGGCTGCGGCAGCGACCGCCGCCGTGACCGAGGCCCCCTCCCCCGAGCCCGCCGCCAAGCCGCACCCGCAGCCCAAGCGGGCCCCCGCGGCCCCCGAAGGGCGCGCGTACGCGATAGGAGCCCCCGCCGAGGGCTCCGCCGAAGGCCCCGAGCCGCTCGACGGTCCCGGCGGCGCGGTCGAGGTCTCCAACCAGCCGCCGCCCCGGCCCGTCGACGACGAACTGCCCCCCGAGCCCCTGGACAACCCGCGCCGGCTCCTCGTCTGGCCCGCGCCGGACGTCTCCACCCAGCAGGCGCTGAGCGACCGGGGCTACCGTCCGGTGATCGTCCACTCCCGCGAGGAGGTCGACGCCCAGATCGCCGCCTTCCCGGCCGCGCTCTTCGTCGACCCGCTGACCGGGCCGATCACCCGTACCGCCCTCCAGTCGCTCCGCCAGGCCGCCGTCGCCGCCGAGGTGCCCGTGCTGCTCGCGGCGGGGCTCGGGCAGGCGACCCGGGAGGCGGCGTACGGCGCCGATCCCGCCGTACTCCTCAAGGCGCTGGCGCCCCGCGACAGCGAGCAGCACCCGTCGCGCGTGCTGCTCATCGAGGAGAACGAGGACATCGCGCAGGCGCTCGCCGCGACCCTGGAGCGGCGCGGGATGCAGGTGGCGCGGGCCTCGGCGGACACCGACGCGGTCACGCTGGCCACCCAGATCCGGCCGAACCTGGTGGTCATGGACCTGATGCAGGTGCGCCGCCGCCGGGCCGGGATCATCGACTGGCTGCGCGCGAACGGGCAGCTGAACCGCACCCCGCTCGTCGTCTACACCTCCGCCGGGCTCGACGAGGAGGAGCTGCCGACGCTGGCGTCGGGCGAGACGGTCCTCTTCCTGGCCGAGCGGTCGACGAGCACGGAGGTCCAGTCGCGCATCGTCGACCTGCTGGCGAAGATCGGCACCAACTGAGCAGCACCGACTGAGAGAGGGGGAGCGGTCCGTTGGACCGCTCCCCCTCCTCACTTCCGTACGAACCTTCCGTACGAACTACTACAGCTGGGTGACGTCCAGTTCACCGTCCGCGTACTGCCTGCGGATCACCTTCTTGTCGAACTTGCCGACGCTCGTCTTCGGCACGGCTGCGATGATCGCCCAGCGCTCGGGCAGCTGCCACTTGGCGATCGACTCGGCGAGGAAGTCCCTCAGCGTCACGTAGTCGGCCGTCGAACCCTCCTTGAGGACGACGGTCGCCAGCGGGCGCTCGCCCCACTTCTCGTCCGGGACGGCGACGACGGCCGCCTCGGCGACCTCCGGGTGCGCCATGATCGCGTTCTCCAGCTCGACCGACGAGATCCACTCGCCGCCGGACTTGATGACGTCCTTGGCGCGGTCGGTGAGGGTGAGGTAGCCGTCCGGGCTGATCACGCCGACGTCGCCGGTCTTCAGCCAGCCGTCCTCGCTGAACTTGTCGGCCGGGCGGTCCGGCTCGCCGTCGATCCCGCCGAAGTACGCGCCCGCGATCCAGGTGCCGCGTACCTCCAGCTCGCCGGCCGACTCGCCGTCCCAGGGCAGCCGGTCGCCGCCGGGGCCGACGAGGCGTGCCTCGACGCCCGCCGGGAAACGGCCCTGGGTGATGCGGTACGGCCACTGCTCGTCGTCGGACAGACCGGCCGGCGGGTGGGCCATGGTGCCGAGCGGGGAGGTCTCCGTCATGCCCCAGGCGTGGAAGAGGCGGACGCCGAGCCGGTCGTACGCCGCCATGAGGGCGGGCGGGCAGGCGGCGCCGCCGATGGTGACCTGCCGCATGGAGCTGAGGTCGCGCGGGTTGGCGGTGACCTCGGCGAGCAGGCCCTGCCAGATGGTGGGGACGGCGGCGGCGTGGCTCGGCTTCTCGCGCTCGATCATGTCGGCGAGCGGGGCGGGCTGGAGGAATCGGTCCGGCATGAGCATGTTGATGCCGGTCATGAACGTGGCGTGCGGCAGGCCCCAGGCATTGACGTGGAACTGCGGGACGACGACGAGGGTCGTGTCGCGGTCCGTCAGGCCCATCGACTCGGCCATGTTGACCTGCATGGAGTGCAGGTAGATCGAACGGTGGGAGTAGACGACCCCCTTGGGGTCGCCCGTCGTCCCGGAGGTGTAGCACATGGCGGCGGCCGAACGCTCGTCGAGCTCGGGCCAGTCGAAGGTGGTGGGGCGGCCCGCGATCAGCTCCTCGTAGTCGTGCACGCGGGGCGTCACGCCGTCGAGGACGGAGCGGTCGCCGGGGCCCGCGACCACGATGTGCTCGATGGTCGGCAGGTGCGGGAGGAGCGGGGCGAGGAGCGGGAGCAGCGTGCCGTTGACGATGACGACCCGGTCGACGGCGTGGTTGACGATGAAGACCAGCTGCTCAGGGGGCAGCCGCAGGTTGAGGGTGTGCAGCACCGCGCCCATGGAGGGGATCGCGAAGTACGCCTCGACGTGCGGCGCGTTGTTCCACATGAGGGTTGCGACGCGCTGGTCGCCGGTGACTCCGAGCTCGTCACGCAGGGCGTTCGCCAGCTGGGTCGCGCGGGCGCCCGTCTCCGCGAAGGTCTGGCGGTGCGGCTCTGGCTCCCCGGTCCAGGTGGTGATGACGGACTTTCCGTGGATCGTCATCCCGTGGTTCAGGATGCGGCTCACAGTCAGCTGTACGTCCTGCATGGTGCTCAGCACGGCGTCCTCCCGGTGGGCGCTACGTGGCAGTGGTAGGGGTGTCCAGATTCTGCGCACGTACCACGCGGTATGTCACTACCCGGGAGTACGGAAATTGCCAGTGATCACTGGCAGGGGCCACTCTCACCGCACCCTCACCGCACCGGCGCCAGCTCCGGGTCCTCGCGGAGTTTGCCGAGCGCCCGCGACACCGCGCTCTTGACCGTGCCGATCGAGACGCCGAGCACCTCGGCCGTCTGCGCCTCGCTGAGGTCCTCGTAGTACCGCAGGACGACCATCGCCCGCTGGCGGTCGGGGAGCTTCATCACCGCACGCCACATGGCGTCGTGCAGCACCTGCCGCTCGGCCGGGTCCGGCTCGGGCAGCCCGGCCGGCTCCGGCAGCTCCTCGCACGCGAACTCGTCGACCTTGCGCTTGCGCCACTGGGACGTACGGGTGTTCACCAGCGCACGCCGGACGTAGCCGTCCAGGGCGCGGTGGTCCTCGATCCGCTCCCAGGCGACGAACGTCTTGGTCAGCGCGGTCTGCAGCAGGTCCTCCGCGTCCGCCGGGTTCGCGGTCAGCGAGCGGGCGGTACGCAGCAGCACGGGCCCCCGAGCCCGTACGTAGGACGAGAACGACGGGTAGCCGGCGGCGGCCGTGGAGGCGCCGACGCAGACGGGGCCGGAAGGTGGCGGAGTCATGACTCCACGCTAGGAGCGGGCACCTGGCGGCGGATCGGCCCCAGGTCCCGAACCGCACTCCCCCTCAGGTTGTAGGGGTGGGGATAGCTGGACCTCCTGAAGGTGGAGGGCGGACAACGCCCGAGTAGGGGTCCGCTCGCCCCGGTTCACCCCCGCGCGTCAGTCGTCCGCCGCCAGGATCAGACCGGACGTCGGGACTCCGGTACCCGCTGTGACCAGCGTCCTGGCCGCGCCGGGTATCTGGTTCACGGACGTGCCCCGCACCTGCCGAACGGCCTCCGCGATGCCGTTCATCCCGTGGAGGTACGCCTCCCCCAGCTGCCCGCCGTGCGTGTTCAGCGGAAGCGCGTCCGCCGCGACGAACTCGGCCGCCTCCCCCGGTCCGCAGAATCCGAACTCCTCCAGTTGCATGAGCACGAACGGGGTGAAGTGGTCGTAGAGGATGCCGACGTCGATGTCGCCCGGCGCGAGCCCCGAGGTCTGCCACAGCTGTCTCGCCACCACGCCCATCTCGGGCAGGCCGGTCAGGTCGTCGCGGTAGAAGCTGGTCATCGCCTCCTGCGCGCGGCCGGCGCCCTGCGCGGCGGCGACGATCACGGCGGGCGGGTGGCGCAGGTCGCGGGCGCGCTCGGCGGAGGTGACGACGATCGCCTGGCCGCCGTCGGTCTCCTGGCAGCAGTCGAGGAGCCGGAGCGGCTCGACGATCCAGCGTGAGGCGGCGTGCTCGGCCAGGGTGATCGGTTTGCCGTGGAAGTACGCGGCGGGGTTGGTGGCCGCCCACCGGCGGTCGGTGACGGCGACGTGCCCGAAGGCGTCCGGTGTCAGACCGTACGTGTGGAGATACCGCTGGGCGATCATCGCGACCCAGGAGGCCGGTGTGAGCAGCCCGAAGGGGAGCTGCCAGCCGAGCGCGGCGCCCTCGGCGGAGGGCTCGCGCTGCTGGACGCCCGAGCCGAAGCGGCGCCCCGAGCGTTCGTTGAACGCCCGGTAGCAGACCACGACTTCGGCGACCCCGGTGGCGACGGCGAGGGCTGCCTGCTGGACCGTGGCGCAGGCGGCCCCGCCTCCGTAGTGGACGCGGGAGAAGAAGGACAGCTCGCCGATGCCGGCCGCCTGGGCGACGGTGATCTCCGGATTGGTGTCCATGGTGAAGGTGACCATGCCGTCGACGTCCGCCGGGGTCAGCCCGGCGTCGTCGAGGGCGGCACCCACCGCCTCCACGGCAAGCTTGAGCTCGCTGCGGCCCGAGTCCTTGGAGAACTCGGTCGCGCCGATCCCGGCGACGGCGGCGCGCCCCCCGAGCAGGTCGGCCCTCCGGATGCTCATGCCTCCACCTCCGGCAGCGTCACCGTCACCGTGCCGGTGACGTGGTGACCGAGCCCGTTGGCACCGACCACCCGCACCTGGGCGGTGGCGCCGTCGACCTCGGTGACCGTCCCCGTCAACGTCATCGTGTCTCCGGGGTAGTTGGGCGCGCCGAGCCGTATCGCCACCTTGCGCAGCACCGCGCCCGGGCCCAGCCGGCCGGTGATGTACCGCCCCACCAGGCCGTTGGTCGTCAGGATGTTCATGAAGATGTCGGGGGAGCCCTTCGCCCTGGCCAACTCCGCGTCGTGGTGCACATCTTGATAGTCACGGGAGGCGACGGCCCCGGCGACGATGAGCGTGCGGGTGATCGGGACGACCAGGGGAGCCAACTCGTACCCGGGCGTCACGGGCGTCGCGGGTGCCGCAGGCGTCACGGACTCTGCAGGCGTCGCGGGCGCTGCAGGCGCTGCGGGCGTCGCGGGCCTTCCAGGCGTCACAGGGTTCACCGGCTTCATGAGGCCTCTCCGTTCGCGATCAGGTCGCCCAGTTCGGCGAGGAGTTCGGTGCCGCAGCCGAGATACGCGTCGAGCTGTCGGCCCCAGAGGAAGTGCCGGTGGACGGGGTGGTCCAGATCGGCGCCCATGCCGCCGTGCAGATGCTGGCCCGCGTGCACGACCCGCTTCCCCGCCTCCGACGCCCACCAGGCGGCCGTCAGCGCGTGCTCGGCGGCCGGCAGGCCCTCGTCGTGACGCCAGGCGGCCTCGTAGGCGGTCACCCGGATCGCCTCGGTGTCCATGTGGGCGTCGGCGGCCCGGAGCTGGACGGCCTGGTGGGTGGAGAGGGGGCGGCCGAACTGCTCCCGTACCGAGGTGTACGCCACGGCCCGGGCCAGAGACCCGGCGCAGACGCCGGCCTGGAGCCCCGCGAACACGACCCGGGCCATCGCAAGGACGTCCGCGCGGGCATCCGCGCCCCCGACGCGCTCTCCACGCGCACCGTCGAGAACGAGCCGGCCCGCGGCCCACGGCGCCGTGAGCTCGACGGGCTCCACGGAAACCGAGCCGCCAACCGAAGCCGACGCGTCCGCCGTGGCCACGAGCCAGAGCGCGCCCTCCTGGTCCGGTACGAGGACGTGTGTGGCGTCCCTGAGCCAGGGCACCCACTCCACCGCCCCCGCGAGCAGGCCGTCCGCTCCCGCCCGTACGTGTCCGGTGGGCGGGAAGGCTCCGGTCGCCACCGCCGTGCCGTCCCGGAGGCCCGGCAGCAGCCGCTCCCGCTGCTCGTCCGTACCGTGCCGGGCGACGGCGAGGAGGCCGAAGGCACAGCTCGCGGCGAACGGCACCTGCGCCGTCACCCGCCCCTGCTCCTCGGCGAGCAGCACCAGGCCGAGCAGCCCGATCTCCTCGACCGCCCCGGGCAGCCCGGCCGCGCACAGGGCCTTCCACAGCTCGGCGTCCGTGCCCGTGCCGGCCGCCGCGAGCCGCTCGTGCGTGGCGAGATCGCCGAAGATCCGGGCCGCCAGCTCCTGGGCCGCGCCCTGCTCCTCCGTGGGCGTGAAGTCCATGTCAGCCCTCCCCGCCGTCCTGCGCCCGGAACACGGGCAGCTCAAGGTCCTCTTCCACGCGGAGGAACTCAAGGCGGACCGGCATCCCGATCCGGACCTTGTCGTACGGCACTCCGACCACGTTGCTGATCATCCGTACGCCTTCGGCCAGTTCGATCAGTCCGACGGCGTAGGGAGGGTCGAAGGCCGGGAAGGGCGGGTGGTGCATCACCACGTACGAGAAGACGGTCCCGGCGCCGCTCGCCTCGACCGTGTCCCACTCCTGCGACCCGCAGGCGTTGCACCCCGGGAGCCAGGGGAAGCGCAGCGTCGCGCAACCGGCGCAGCGCTGGATCAGCAGCCGGTGCGCGGCCACGCCCTCCCAGAACCCGGCGTTGTCCCGGTTGATCACCGGCCGGGGCCGCCGGGCGGCGGGCGGCGCGCCGCTCCCCTGCGGCTTCGCCGCCGCCGGCGCGTACTTGAGGATCCGGAAGCGGTGGGTGCCGGCCAGTTCGCCGTCGGCGTGGATGTCCATGCGGGTCGTGACGAAGTGCCCCGTGCCGAGCTTGGTGGTCTTGCGGTCCGAGACCGATTCGATGACCGCGTCGAAGGTGATCGCGTCGCCCGGCCGCAGCGGCCGCACGTACTCCTGCTCGCAGTCGGTGGCGACGACGGACGTGCACCCCGCCTCGTCCAGGAGCGTGAGCAGCTCGTCGTAGGCCCCGGAACGGTCGGTGTGGCCGGACAGACCGCCCATGGTCCACGCCTGGAGCATCGTCGGCGGCGCGACGGCGTCCGGCCCCCGGTAAGCGGGGTCGGTGTCGCCCATGGCCTCGCACCAGTGCCTGATCATCGGCTCGTTGACCAGGTCCTTGCCGGCACCCGCGGTGGCGGCGGCCTGCCCTTCGTACGCCTTCAGCCGCTCGTACAGTCCGCCCAATCCACCCAGTCCATCCGATCCATCCGATCCACGCAGTCCATCCGGTCCACCCAGTCCGTCCCTCATCGCCGCCCCCTCCCCTTCATGCCGAGTCGCATCGTCGCGACGATCTCGCGCTGCACCTCGCTCACCCCTCCCCCGAAGGTGTTGATCTGCGCGGCGCGGTTCATCCGCTCGAGCTCACCGCCGTCGAACTCCCCCGGCGACCCCGCCCTCACCAGTCCCGCTCCGCCCGCGATCTCCTGACATATTCGGTACACCTCCACCGCCGATTCGGTTCCCACGAACTTCACCCCGCTGGCGTCTCCGGGGGCCAGCCGACCCGCCCCCACATCCCCCACCAAACGCCAGTTGAGCAGGCGCGTTGCCGCGAGCCGGGCATGCGCCTCGGCGGCTCGAATCCGTATCCACGGCTCGTCAACACGGCGCCGCCCCGTCACCTGATCGGGGATGCGTGCCCGGCCGAGCGCGGCCGCGTAGAAGTCCTCGGCCTGCATGCCGATCGCGGCGAGGGCGACCCGTTCGTGGTTGAGCTGGTTGGTGATCAGCCCCCAGCCGCCGTTCTCCTCGCCGACCAGGTTCCCGACGGGGACGCGGATGCCGTCGTAGTACGTCGCCGTGGTCGTCAGCCCGCCGACCGTCTCGATCGGCGTCCACGAGAAGCCGGGGGCGTCCGTCGGGACCAGGACGATGGAGATGCCCCGGTGCCGCGGGGCCTCGGGGTCGGTGCGGCAGGCGAGCCAGATCCAGTCGGCGTTCTGGGCGTTCGAGGTGAAGATCTTCTGCCCGTCGATCAGCCAGGAGTCCCCGTCGCGTACGGCCTTGGTACGGAGCGAGGCCAGGTCGGTGCCGGCCTCCGGCTCGCTGTACCCGATGGCGAAGACGGTCTCGCCGCGCAGGATCCGGGGAAGGAAGTACGCCTTCTGCTCCTCGGTCCCGTACTTCATCAGGGTCGGGCCGACGGTGTTGAGCGTGACCATGGAGACGGGGGCACCGGCGCGGTACGCCTCGTCGAAGAAGACGAACTGCTCGTCGGGGCCGCGGCCCTGGCCTCCGTACTCCTGCGGCCAGCCGAGCCCGAGCATGCCGTCACGGCCGATCCGCCGGAGCAGCGCGCGCTGCGCGGCGGTGTCGGCGGGGGGTGGTGGGCCGTCGGGCATCACGTCACGGAAGTACGCGCGGAGTTCGGCGCGCAGCCGGAGCTGCCGCTCGGTCGGGGCGAGGTGCACGGCGACGGCCTCCCGGGGGTACGACTAAGGTTTCTGACTGTCCGTCAGATACCTGGAGGCTGTCAAGGTCACGGACGCGGCCCCCACGTGCGTACACACGGCAGCGGCCCGCGCGCCGATGCCGAAGCACCGTCGCGCGGGCCGCCTTTCACCCCGCCGTCATTCCCCCCGTCGGGCCGGACCCCGCTGTGGAACTAGAACCACCAGGGGTAGAAGTTGACCGTCGCGTTCGACTGCTCGATGTTCGTGAAGGCCGAGCCGTTCACGCTCGCGGTGTTGTTCTGATTGGAGGCACCGGAGCCGGTGGCCACCTGCTGCGTGGTGGTCGAGTTGCCGTAGTTGTCGCCACCCACGCCGCTGCCGATGATGGAGGCGACGCTCGTGTTCGATCCGTCGTCCGCGAAGCCGCCGTTGTCGGCCTGGGCAACGCCGGTGAAGAGCGCGGCGGCCAGGGGCAGCGCGGCGGCGGCGGCGAGAACGCGGGCGGTACGGATGCTTGCCATGTCATTTCCTCCGTGAGCTGAGCTGAGCTGAAGCTGTGCAGTGCTGTGGTGTGCACTGAAGTACGGCTGATCCCAAGGCAGTTGGCCGACCGCCTCGGTCGTTGTGCTCGACGTCGCGACTCCAGAGTTGCCCACACAATCCCCGGCGAACCACCCCTCAGCGGCTGATTCCCCCTCAAGCGTGAGGACAAGTCGATAAACCACCTTCGCGCCCCCAAAGGCGCAGCTCACCCGCCCGACGACGACCTCACGCCACCGGCGGCGAGCCGCCGCAAGGGACGAAGCGTTCCGGCAGATTTTCAGCCAATCCTCCCGACCCCCTCCGTCTCCCCCCTCTTCCCTTCTTCGAACATACGTACGAGACTGGTCGCATGGCCACCTCCGACCGGCGCTCCGCCACCCTGGCCCTCGCCCACGCGCTGTCAGCGGCAGAGCGCGGGCTCCCCGTCATCCCCCTGTCCGCCACCAAGCTCCCCGCCATCCGCTCCCCGCACCGGGACGACCCGTACCCGTCCGGCTGCCACGGGGAGTGCGGCCGCCCAGGACACGGCGTGCACGACGCGACCACCGACCTCGCGGGGGTACGGGCGCTGTTCGCGGCCGCACCCTGGGCCACCGGATACGGCATCGCCTGCGGGCGCCCGCCGTTCCACCTGATCGGCGTCGACCTCGACGTCAAGCACGCGGACGCGCCCGCCGACGTCACGGCCGAGCTGCGCCACCTGGCGCTCGAACACCTCTTCACGCTGCCGCCCACGGTCACCGTGCTCACCCCGAGCGGCGGCCGGCACCTGTGGCTGACCGGCCCGCCGGACGTCGTCGTCCCGAACTCGGCGAGCCGCCTCGCCCCAGGCATCGACATCCGCGGCACCGGCGGCTACCTGGTGGGACCGGGCTCGGTCACGGCCAAGGGCGCGTACCGACTGGCCCCGGGCAGCGACCACCTCGACCCGGCCCCCTGCCCGCGCCCCCTCCTGGCCCTGATCGCACCCCCGACACCACCCCCACGCACCCGCCCGGACCCATCCCCGGCCCACGGCCGAGGCCTGATCCACTTCGTCCGCACGGCCCACGAGGGCCAACGCAACACACGCCTCTTCTGGGCCGCCTGCCGCGCCTACGAGAACGGCCTCGGCGACTCCCTCACCGAAGCCCTCATCACGGCGGCCGTCCACACGGGCCTGACCGAACACGAGGCCCGCACGACCATCCAGTCGGCGGCCCGCCTGACCCAGCACACCGAAAACGCACGGTGACTCACACCCCTGCCGGGCCGGATCCCGCCCACGCGAAAGGCCCCTGACCAAAGATGCTGGTCAGGGGCCGTTTCGACTGGCGGTGGGTGTGGGATTTGAACCCACGGTGACTCGCGCCACGACGGTTTTCAAGACCGTTCCCTTAGGCCGCTCGGGCAACCCACCCCGCGCCGGGTCCCGTTCGGGGTGGCGCGGGGGACAGCCTAGCCGGTCAGTTGTCGCCCGTGCGTTCGCCGAGGGTGACCGTGGTCGTGGTCGGCTTGCCGTCGCGTTCGTACGTGAGCTTGATCGTGTCGCCCGACTCGTGGGTCCAGATCTCGCTGATGAGCGTCGGGCCGCTGTCGATCTGGCGGTCGCCGAGGGCGGTGATCACGTCGCCCGGCTTCAGGCCCGCCTTGGCCGCCGGGCCGTTCGGGGTGATCGCCGGCGTGCCGCCCGCGCCCTCCTGGGCGATGGTGGCGCCCTCGCCCTTGTCGGTCATGTTCACCGTCGCGCCGATCACCGGGTAGACCGGCTTGCCCGTCTTGATCAGCTCCTCGGCCACGTTCTTCGCCTGGTTGACCGGGATGGCGAAGCCGAGGCCGATCGAGCCCGCCTGGGACTGGCCGAAGCCGTTGCCGGTCGACTGGATCGCCGAGTTGATGCCGATGACCGCGCCGCTCGCGTCGAGGAGCGGGCCGCCGGAGTTGCCCGGGTTGATCGAGGCGTCCGTCTGCAGGGCGCTCATGTACGAGTTGTTGCCGCCGGAGCCGTCGCCCGAGGCGACCGGGCGGTTCTTGGCGCTGATGATGCCCGTCGTCACCGTGTTGGACAGGCCGAAGGGCGCGCCGATCGCGATCGTCGAGTCGCCCACCGCCACCTTCTCGGAGTCGCCGAGCGGGAGCGGAGCCAGCCCGTCCGGGGCCTTCTTCAGCTTCAGGACGGCCACGTCGTAGCCCTCCGCCCGGCCCACGACCTCCGCGTCGTACGTCTTGCCGTTCGAGAAGGTCGCCGAGAGCGTGCCGCCCTCCGCCGCCGACGCCACCACGTGGTTGTTGGTGACGATGTGGCCTTCCTTGTCGTAGACGAAGCCGGTGCCCGTGCCGCCCTCGCCCTCACTGTCACCGCCGCCACCGCCACCGGACTTCGCCTGGATGGTCACCACGCTCGGCAGCGCCTTGTTCGCCACCGCCGCGACCGTGCCCGGGTCACGCTTGAAGGACGCCGGGGAGTCGCCCACGGAGACCGTCGTCGAGCTGATCCCGTCGTCGCCGCGCTCGGCCGCCCAGTAGCCGATGCCGCCGCCGACACCGCCGGCCACCAGCGCCGCCACGAGGACCGCCGCCACCAGGCCGCCGGTCCGCTTCCGCGGCGCCTCAGGGACGGGCGGGACCGGCGCGCCCCAGGCCGGTACGGCCGGGGGCGGCGGAGGCCAGCCACCGGCAGCGACAGTGGCCGGCTCCGGGGCGGGTGTCTGTGCTGGTGCGTGTGCCGGTGTCGGCGCGTGTGCTGGTGCGTGTGCCGGTGCCGGCGCGTGTGCCGGTGCCGGTGCGTGTGCCGGTGCCGGTGCGTGCACCTGGGGCTGCACCTGCGTCTGCTGCTGCTCCGGGTGGACGTCATCCGCCGATGCCGGAGGCGCGGGCGGCGCAGGAGGGGCGGGAGGCGTCGGAGGGACGGACGGGGCACTCGGGTCCGCCGGAACCTCGGTGCCCTCGTTCTCGGTGCTCACGGCTCTCTCCTCGTTCACTGCGGTTCACTGCGTGGGTGGGTGGCTCGCACAGGTAGTGCTGCGAACAGCTTTTCCCATGGGACGTCAGGCCACTGTAAGGCGGAGCTGTGCGTCTGCGTCCCATTCTTTATTTACGGACAGAACGGACGCGCCTCCATGCGCCCGCTCCGCCAATGGCACCATGACGCGGTGACCCACGCACGGCAGCACCCTCGGCCGCACCCGAACCCCACCCCCGTCCAGGTGGTCGCCCACCGCGGAGCCTCCGAAGAAGCCCCCGAGCACACGCTCGCCGCCTATGTGAAGGCCATCGAGTACGGCGCCGACGCCCTCGAGTGCGATGTCCGGCTCACCGCCGACGGCCACCTCGTCTGCGTCCACGACCGGCGCGTCGACCGCACCTCCAACGGCCGCGGCGCCGTCTCCGCCCTGGAGCTCGCCGACCTCGCCGCCCTCGACTTCGGTAACTGGAAGGGGCGCGAGGAGGCGGGGGAGAGCCCGGACTGGAAAGACCCCGGACTCACCTCCGTACTCACCCTGGAACGCCTCCTGGAGCTGGTCTCCGACGCCGGGCGCCGCGTCGAACTGGCCATCGAGACCAAGCACCCCACCCGCTGGGCGGGCCAGGTCGAGGAACGGCTCCTCCACCTGCTCAAGCGCTTCGGTCTCGCGGAGCCGGCCGCCCCCGAGGAGTCTCCCGTACGGGTCATGAGCTTCTCTGCGCGTTCCCTGCACCGGATCGCGGACGCCGCGCCGACCCTCCCCACCGTCTCGCTCTCGCAGTTCGTCACCCCCCGGCTGCGCGACGGCAGGCTGCCCGCGGGCGCGGTGATCGCCGGACCGTCGATCCGGATCGTCCGCCACCACCCCGCCGTGATCCTGCGGCTCCAGAAGGCCGGACACCAGGTCCATGTATGGACAGTGGACGAGCCGGAGGACGTCGAACTCTGCGAGCGGCTCGGCGTCGACGCGATCATCACCAACCGGCCCCAGCAGGTGCTGTCCCAGTTGGGCCGCCTTTGACCCCATCCCGAGTCTCTCCTGACCCATCCGCCACATCCGTCTCTCGGCTTACAGGGAGTGCACCGGCGCGTTCGGTCCGTACTCGATCGTCACGAGTGCGTCACCGCACGCTCATGGGGCGGTTTCCGGTCCAGGCCATTGGGGCATCCACACCGTGGCGTGGGGCAAAGGAGGTCTCGGGGGTGGCGTTGGTGGTGGCACAGGAGGTGCCCACGTCGTCGAGCATGGCCGTACCCCATGGCCCTGCGGGCGTGGGTGAAGCGAGACACCGTATGCGGGAGCAGTTGATCCGCGGCGGGATGTCCGAATCGGTCGTCGACGACGCGGTACTGATCCTTTCCGAACTGCTCAGCAATGCCTGCCGGCACGGCAGGCCTCTGGGGCGGGCGGCAGAGGTGGGCGACGGGGATGTCCGTGCGGCCTGGCGCGTCGATCCGTCGGGTGGGCTGACGGTCGAGGTGACGGACGGCGGTGGCCCGACCCGGCCCGTTCCGTCGACGCCCTCGGTCACCGCGCGCGGCGGTCGCGGGCTGAACATCATCAGCGCCCTGGCACAGGACTGGGGCGTACGGGACAGCGCGTCCGGCGAGGTGACGGTCTGGGTGCAGGTCACCGAGGGCCATCGCCGCGAGGACTTCGCCGCGCGGGTCGGCGGCGGCCCGAGCTTCGAGTTCCTGGACGCGTACGACGACCTGGATTGACCCGACGCGTGCGGCGGTCACGTACGCCGACTTGGACTGCCGCAACGGGGACGAGGGTCGCGTACGACGGCCTGAACCGACGCGTACTCAGGTCCGGAGGACCGCCGGGCCACACGCCCTCGACCTCCCCCGGGCAGTGAACGTCCCCGCTTGAGCCCCTCGGCACTCCCGTACGGCTAGGCTCGCCCGACACAGAGCCGTGCACCATGTGCGGCCCTGCACCACAGCACTGCCGCTATCGGGAGAAGCCACACCATGGCCAAGAAGCGCCCCCAGACGAAGGCCGCCAAGGCACAGGTCACGAACGGGGAGATCCCGGTCGTCGGTGCGCGCGAGCCGTGCCCCTGCGGGTCGGGCCGCCGTTACAAGGCGTGTCACGGCCGGGCCGCCGCGCACGCCGTGACCGAGCTGGTCCAGCGTCCCTTCGAGGGACTGCCCGGCGAGTGCGACTGGGTCGCGCTGCGCGAGCTGGTGCCCGCCGCCACCGTCCCGCTCACGCTGAAGGACGGCCTCCCCGAGGGCGTCCCGTCCGTGACGCTCGCGACCGTGCTGCCCATGGCATGGCCCGCGCTCCGCCGCGACGACGGCTCCGTCCTCCTCGCCCTCCAGAACGACTCCACCTCCGGCGACCTCGCCCGCGACCTCGCCGACACCCTGCTGCGCGCCCTGGAGACGGAGCCGGGCTCTCCGGTCACCCCGCGCCGCGTGCCGGCCGACGGCCCGCGCCTGCAGGATCTGCTCGACCCGAACAGCGATTTCGCGCCGGTCGTGCACACGGGCTTCGAATTCTGGATTCCGGAGTCCGCCGACAACTCCAACCCCGAGGTCACCGCCTCCCTGGAGCGCGCCAACGCCGCCGCGATCCCCACGGTCAAGCTGACCGGCGTGGACTCCTCGTACTGGTGCGAGACCCCGGACAAGAACCACCTGCGCTGGGTCATGCCGCACCCCGAGGAGAAGCTGCTCGACGCGCTCGCCCGGCTGCACGCCGCCGGCACGTCCTCCCTCGGCGACAACACCCGTCTGGTCGGCTCCTTCCGGGCCCACGGCCTCATGGTCCCGGTCTGGGACCTGCCGACGTCGATGACCGCCGAGGACTGCGAGAAGCCCGCCGCCGAGCTCGCCGAGCGGCTGGCCGCGGCGCTGGCCACCGACGCCCCGCTCACCCCCGAGGAGCGCCGGGCACGCGGCGGTCTCACCAACCGTCAGGTCACGCTCAGCTGATACGCGGGAGGCGTGTGGTGACGGTGTGGACTGACAGACCGACCAGTCGGTGACATCCGCCACAACTCCTCGTGCGGTCGGGTAAATCCCTGTCCGAATAACCGAGATCGAATTTGCGAACCGCAGATCTCTTGTTACCGTTCTAGAAGCCCGGTCGCTGGTGCATCCCCCGTCGCCAGCGATCGGGTCTTCTCATGCCCGGACGGATCGCCACGGCACCGTCCGGAATCTCAACTTCCGCCCGCACCAGCCGTGTTGCTCCCGGCCCGCAGCAGCAGCGGCGTACTGGATCCCTCTCCCGCACCGGCGAATTCCGCGACGGCCGAATATGCCGAGACAGCGCCCCGCGCACGCTCCCTGGGCGTCTCGCACGCCCCCGGTTCATCCCGCGCGACGACGGCACAACGCACTTGTACGGTCCGCCCGGCGGGCCCCATCAGGGTGAGTACGGCGTCGAGCCGCTGGCCGCCGGCGTTGCGGTAGTACGTACGTCCCCAGGTGTCGGGGCCCTCCGTGAGCACACAGGTCTGCGCCTCGATCCCGTCCGGGGAGGTCAGTTCCGGGCCACAGTGCGAGCTACGGGGTGGGGCAGCCGCCGGTGTGCCCGACGGGGAGGCCTGGGGCCCGTCCTGTGGCGTGGATGCGGGCATGGATGCGGGCTCGGGCTCGGGCTTGGGCGGCGACGGTGCCTTCTGCCCGCCGCCGAGGCCGAGACCCGGGAGCAGACCGCCGCCCGAGCCTCCGTCGGAGCCCGGGCCCGACGCCTGGCCGGCGAGGGCGACGAGCGGCAGGAGCGTGGCGCACACCACGGCGGCCCCGAGCCCGATCATGCGGAGATTCAAGGGACCCACCTGCCCGGCTGGCTATGGCGCTTCGTGAACGGTCCGCCGAAGATATCGGCGGACCGGCGGCGCATCGCGCGCCGCGCGCCCATTTCCCGTACAAGTCGGGCGGCCTCACACCCGTATGGGTGAGGCCCCGCCTCCGTACGCCCGTCCGCCAGTCTCTCCGTACGCCCGTCCGGCAGGTCTCTCCGTACGCCTCTCAGTACGCCCGTCAGGCCGGCCCGCCCGTCAGTACGTGAGTCTGCTGCCGCCCCCCGGCGCGCCCGTGCTCGCCTCGACCAGGGCGTCCACGACCGCCTCCACGTCCGGCAGCCAGGGGCTCGCCGAGCCCTCCAGCGGGGCGCGCTCCCAGCGCACCTGGCCCGTCCCGGCGACCGACGGCGGGAGCAGCAGATAGCCGCCCTCGCCGTGGAACCGCAGCGAACTGGGCACGTCGTCCTTCGCGTACAGGAGAGCGCCGAGCTGTTCGAGGCCGTACGGGGCGACCAGCAGCGACCAGCGCGTGGGCGTCGCCACCACCGGGCCGAGCCTCATGCCCATCGTGTCGAGGGCGGCCAGGGCGCGCGCTCCCGCGACGGCCGGCAGGCTGACCGCGCAGGGCGCGCCGCCTCCGGTGGCCAGGACGATCGGGGCGTCCGGGCGCCGGGTCCACCACCAGCGGATCATGCGCTCGTCGGTGGTGGCCGCGAGCAGTCCGGGGTCGAAGGGGTGTGCGCCGGGTACGACACACCCGGGGTCGGGGCAGGCGCAGCCGGCCCCTCTGGACGTGCGGGTCGTCGCCTTCAGCCCGACTCCGGGCAGAACGGGCCAGCCCCACTCGGTGGCGCATACGAGCGCCGCGTCGAGCTGGACGGTCCTTTCCCTGCGCCGAAGCCGGAACCTGCGTCGCCTTCCGAGGATCTCGCGCATGAGCGCTCGTTCCTTTCCGTTGAACGCCGAATCCACATCACACCATGTGCAGATCACTTCACCGTGCGTAGCAGCGCGTACAAGGTCGGCGGGTCACCGCCCCGTGCGGTGGGGCGGGAGCGGCCGAGCTGAGGCTCGTCGTCCACTGGAGGGGCGCGGCCTGCGGCGGTGAGGACGCCCAGGCACCTTGCCAGGTTCCGGAGCAGCTTCAACTGCCCCTGGCCATCACCGATTACGTACCCATCACGTTCAAATCAACGCGCTTTCAAACGACGCCAGTCGACCGCAAATGGTGCACCGAGGGGGCAATTTTCGGCCAACTTGGCCTGCACTTCAACCCTTCTGCCAAACCCCACGGACACCACAAGTCCCGTGGGGACAATGCTGGACATCGCTCCTCTTGTGCGTGTACATGTGGATGCATTGCTAGCGGCGCAGATTGACATGGGGGTTTGCGATGCTATTGAGCGAAACGCACCCGTCGGAAAGCCGTCCGACATGAGCGCCCCACACCTGCCGAAAGTGGCTGGAATCGATTCCACGGTTCCCTCGCCCGCGCACACTACCGCGCCCGTCCCGCCCGTAAACCCCTCCGCGGCGGCCCTTCCGGGCATCCCCGGCGCACTGATCCAGGACCGGCTGGCCGGCTGGGTCTCCGACCTCACCACCCTCCATGAACTCACCGAACGCCTGATCAAGACCGCTTCGCTCGACGAAGCGCTGCGCGAGGTGCTGCGCGCCGGAGCCGCCCTCGTCGGCGCGCGCCGCGGCATGGCGGTCTTCGAGCCCGCCGACGGCCGCGGCCCCGCTTCCACCGTCGGACTCGGGCTCGCCCACGCCGAGCTCGGCACGATCGAGACGGTGCCGCGCAGCGCCACCTCCTACGGCCGCATCCTCGACGGCCTCCCAGAACCGGCGGGGTCGAGAGCACCGACCGCCCCCGCCGACCCCCTGGCCGCCCCGGGCCCCGGCCCCACCGAGTCGCGCCCCCGCACCGCAGCCATCCCCGACCCCATCGCCGTCCCCGACCTGCTCGGCGAGCCCAAGCTCGACCCGCGGCACCGCGAGGTCGCCGCACGGCTCGGATACGCCGCCAGCTACGCGCTCCCCCTCGCCACCGAGGCCGCCGGCAAGCTCGGGGCCGTCGTCTGGCTCTACGACGAGCCCGCCGAACCCGTCGAGCGCCAGCGCGATCTCGTCGGTCTCTACGGCCGCTACGCCACCGAGCACCTCGCCCGCCTCCTGGAGCTCGAGCGCGCCCGCGTCCAGGTCGCCACCATCGCCGAGGAGTTGCTGCCCAGCCGCCTCCCCCGGGTCCCCGGCGTCCAGCTCGCCGCCCGCCACCGCACCGGCCCCCAGGGCGGTGGCGACTGGTACGACGCCCTGCCGCTGCCCGAGGGCGCCCTGGGCCTCGCCGTCGGCTCCGTCTCCGGGACCGGGCCGAGCGCGCTCGCCGCGATGGGCCGGCTGCGCGCCTCCCTGCGGGCGTACGCGGTCATGGAGGGCGAGGACCCGGTCGCCGTCCTCTCCGACCTGGAACTCCTGCTCCGGCTCACCGAGCCCGCCCGCTCGGCCACCGCGCTCTTCGCGTACTCCGAGCCCAAGCAGCGCAAACTCGTCCTCGCCGGAGCGGGCCACACCCCTCCGCTGATCATCGGCGAGCACCGGACCGAGTTCGTCGAGACCTCGCTGTCGGCACCGCTCGGCATGCTCGCCTGCTGGGAAGCGCCCAGCGTCGAGATCGCCCCGGCCCCCGGAGAAACGGTGCTGCTCTACACCGACGGGCTGCTCCGCCGGACCGGCGACCCCATGGACCGGGCCTTCGCCCGGCTGCACGCCGCCGCCGCGAGCGTCCCGAAGGCGGACCGTACGGACCCCGGAGCCATCGCCGACCACATCCTGCGCACGCTGCTGCCCGAGGGGATGGGCGGCGAGGCTGCCGCCGACGACATCGAGGGCGAGGACGTGGTCCTGCTCGCGGCCCGGTTCGAATGACATCGGGCGGGCCTGAATCAGGGCGATTCGGGCGCGTCGAGTGAGCGGCGCGTGACGCTGCGGTGACGGGTCTTCCGGCCCTGGGCCTTCTTCCGTACGACCGTACGATGGAGTGGGTTCAGCGTCGTACCGAAGGAGACCCCCCGTGGCAGACGAGCTCACCCCGGAAACCCCGGACGAGACCGAAGAGCCGATCAAGCAGCGCAAGAACGGCCTGTACCAGGGCGTGTCCGACGAGCTCGCCGAGAACATGAAGTCCGGCTGGGCCGACACCGAGCTGCACGACCTGCGGCCGATCGCCCAGGCCGCGCACACCGCCGCCCGGCGCGCCGCGCTGTCCGCGCGCTTCCCCGGCGAGCGCCTGGTGATCCCTGCCGGCAACCTGAAGACGCGCTCGAACGACACCGAGTACAGCTTCCGCGCCTCCACCGAGTACGCGTACCTGACCGGCGACCAGACCGAGGACGGCGTCCTCGTCCTGGAGCCGACGAAGACCGGCCACCGGGCGACGATCTACCTGCTGCCCCGCTCCGACCGCGAGAACGGCGAGTTCTGGCTCGACGGCCAGGGTGAGCTGTGGGTCGGCCGCCGCCACTCCCTGACCGAGGCCGAGCAGCTCCTCGGCATCCCGGCCAAGGACGTCCGCGAGCTGACCGCCGCCCTCAAGGAGGCCACCGGCCCGGTCCGCGCCGTGCGCGGTCACGACGCCGGCATCGAGGCCGCGCTGACCGACAAGGTCACCGCCGAGCGCGACGAAGAGCTGCGCGTCTTCCTCTCCGAGGCCCGTCTCGTGAAGGACGAGTTCGAGATCGCCGAGCTCCAGAAGGCCTGCGACTCGACCGCCCGCGGCTTCGAGGACGTCGTCAAGGTCCTCGACAAGGCGGAGGCGACCAGCGAGCGCTACATCGAGGGAACGTTCTTCCTGCGCGCCCGCGTCGAGGGCAACGACGTCGGCTACGGCTCCATCTGCGCCGCGGGACCGCACGCCACCACCCTCCACTGGGTGCGCAACAACGGCCCGGTCCGCTCCGGCGACCTGCTGCTCCTCGACGCCGGCGTCGAGACCAACGAGCTCTACACCGCGGACGTGACCCGCACGCTGCCGATCAACGGCCGCTACACCGAGCTCCAGCGCAAGATCTACGACGCCGTGTACGAGGCGCAGGAGGCGGGCATCGCCGCGGTCAAGCCGGGCGCCGCCTACCGCGACTTCCACGACGCCGCCCAGCGCGTGCTCGCCGAGAAGCTCGTCGAGTGGGGCCTGGTCGAGGGCCCCGCGGACCGCGTCCTGGAGCTCGGCCTCCAGCGCCGCTGGACCCTGCACGGCACCGGCCACATGCTCGGCATGGACGTCCACGACTGCGCCGCCGCGCGCACCGAGGCGTACGTCGACACCACGCTCGAGCCGGGCATGTGCCTGACCGTCGAGCCGGGGCTCTACTTCCAGGCCGACGACCTGAGCGTGCCGGAGGAGTACCGGGGCATCGGCATCCGGATCGAGGACGACATCCTCGTCACGGAGGACGGCAACCGGAACCTCTCCGACTCGCTGCCGCGCCGCTCCGGCGAGGTCGAGGCGTGGATGGCCGGCCTGAAGGGCTGAGCCCGAACGTCCCGTATGTGTAAGTACGGGGCAGTGCTTCAGGCCGGCTGCTTCAGGTCAGTGCCAACGGCGCGTCCGCGCGCCACTTCACGATCTTGTCGAAGCTGACCAGCGCCCCGCCCCGGCCCGTCCGGCCGAAGTGGACATGGTCGGCGAGCTCCTCGATCAGCCGCAGCCCGCGCCCGCTCTCCGCGTCCATGGCGACGGCGGCAGCGGGGGGCGCCACGCCGGCGAAGCCCGGCCCCGCGTCCGCCACTTCGATACGACAGGTCTCGCCGTCCAGATAGGCCGTGACCCGGTACGCCTCCGAAGCCGGGCCGGAACCGGTGGCTCCGCCGTGCTCCACGGCGTTCGCGCACGCCTCGGTCAGGGCCACCGACAGGTCGTAGGAGACATCGGGGTCGACCCCGGCCGTCTCCATCGTGCCGAGCAGCAGCCGCCGGGCGAGCGGGACGCTCGCGGCCTCGCGCCTCAGATGGAGGGACCACCAGATGCTCATGCTTCAGCCTCCTGGCTGCGGCTCGACATGCTGCGGCGCGACATACCGTTACCTATTGCCACGACGAGGGGTCCGTAAGCCCCTGGGAGCCAGAAGAGCGCTCGTTCAGCGGATGTGCGCACACCGTGCGCCGGTGTATGTCACGCCCGAAGAGGCTGAAAAGCGATCTTACGGACCTGCCGCATGGAGGGCCGGGGCCTGGTGCGATGATGGCTCCCGCCATGTCTGCCCCCGCGCTCGCGCCACGTCTGCTGAGGGCCGCGGTGTTCACCGCGGTCTGCGTCGTGCTGTCCGGCCTCGGGCACGCGATCGCCGCCTGCGCGGGGATCGCCCTGTGGACTCTGGTCGCCGGATTCCTCTTGATCTTCGGCGTCACCGTGCTCTTCGCCGGACGGGAGCGCTCGCTGCCCGTCATCGTCGCGGCCCTGGCCGGCGGACAGCTCGGACTGCACGTCCTGTTCGGACTCGGGCAGCGGCCGCTCTCGGTCTCGGCCCTGGGTCCTGCCACCGACGACGCGCTGATCCGGATGGCCGCGAAGCTCGTCTGCGGCCCCGCCGCGACCTCCATGAGCGCCGCCGACGCCAGCCGGATCCTCGCCGACGCGGGTCTCGACCCGACCGCCGCCGCCACCCACGCGCACCCCGGCCACGCCGCCCAGCTGGCGACCGGGGCAGCTGCTCAGAGCGGCGACCTGCTGCCCAACCTGCCGATGGTGCTCGGCCACTTGCTGGCCGCGCTCGCCACCGGCTGGCTGCTGCGCCGCAGCGACCTGGCCCTCCGCCGGCTCGCCCGGCTCTCCGCGCACGGGGCGACCGAGCTCGCCGAATGCGCCCTCGTACGCTCCCTGCGCGCCGCGCTGACGCTCGTACGGGCACTCCTCACCGGCCTTCCGGGGCTTCCGGCGGCCGAGCCGCGCCGGCCCGCCAGGACCGGCGACGCCGCCTCACCGCCGTCCGGCGCCGAGGCACTCCAGCACACGGTCATCCGGCGCGGGCCGCCTGCCTCCGCCCTCGCCCTCGCGGCCTGACGCGGACCGCTCGCGGACCGCTCATCGAGGGCGGACCCGCCCGCTGCCCTTCGTACGCCGTACCCGGATCTCGCCGTTCGCGTACGACCGGCCCCCGTACCACCAGCACCCGCACGTACCCGGATCGCAAGCCTCCGGTCGTCGGCGTGCCGGAGCCCCGACCCCTCTCCCGAGCTGGAGTGTCTTCTGCCATGAACGTTTCCCGTATCGCCGTCACCGGCGGCATCGCCCTCTCCTCCGTCGTGCTGCTCTCCGGTACCGCCTTCGCGCACGTCGGCGTGCAGCCGCAGGGCGAGGCCGCGAAGGGCGGCTACGCGACCGTCAACGTCAAGGTCCCCAACGAGCGCGACAACGCCTCCACCGTCAAGGTCGAGGTCAACTTCCCGGCCGACCACCCGCTCGCCTCCGTGATGCCGCAGCCCGTCCCCGGCTGGAAGGCCGAGGTCACCAAGTCCAAGCTCGCCAAGCCGCTGGAGCTGCACGGCAAGACCATCAACGAGGCCGTCACCAAGGTCACCTGGACCGCCGAGGGCGGCGCGAAGATCGGCCCCGGCCAGTTCCAGCAGTTCCCGCTCTCCCTCGGCCAGCTGCCGGAGGACGCCGACCAGCTCGTCATCAAGGCCATCCAGACCTACGACAACGACGAGGTCGTCCGCTGGATCGAGGAGGCCAAGGAGGGTGCCGCCGAGCCCGAGCACCCCGCTCCCGTCCTGAAGCTCTCCGCGGCCAAGGACGACCACCACGGCGGCGGCGCGGCGACGGACGCCAAGGCCGACGAGAAGGCCGGTCACGACCACAAGTCGGACGCCAAGGCCAAGGACGAGAAGGGCCACACCGAGTCCGCCTCCTCCGCGTCCGACAGCAGTGACACCACCGCGCGCGTGCTCGGTGTCGTCGGCATCCTCGTCGGCGTCGCCGGCGTCGCCTTCGGCCTGCTCGCCGGCCGTCGCCGCTCGGCCTGACCCTGGGCCTGAGAGCGCAGAGAGACCAGCCGGACACGCGAGTCACAAGAGACACGAGAGAGCCGAGAGAGCACATTCCATGTCAGTCCAGAAATCGGCCGACCCGGCCACCGACGAGCGGGCCAGGCCAAGCCGCCGCGCACCCCTGATCGCGGCCGCCGTCGCGATCGTCGCCGCCCTCGCGGTGACGGTCGCGGTCGGCCTCGGCGGCGGAGACGACAAGGCCGGCGGTTCCGGGAACGGAGCCGTCGCCGAGGTCTCCGCCGAAGGCGACAGCGGCAGCGACAAGGCGGCGACCGTCCTCGACCGCCCCTTCACCAAGCCCGACCTCGTCCTCACGGACACCACGGGCCAGAAGTTCGACCTCCGCGAGCGGACCAAGGGCAAGCCGACGCTGATCTACTTCGGCTACACGCACTGCCCCGACGTCTGCCCGCTGACGATGAGCAACATCGCCGTCGCGAAGAAGCAGCTCCCCAAGGCCGACCAGGACAAGCTCCAGGTCGTCTTCGTCACCACCGACCCCGAGCGGGACACCTCGGCCGAGCTGGCCAAGTGGCTGCCCGCCGCGGGTGACCCGTCGTTCGTCGGCCTCACCGGCGACTTCTCCACGATCCAGGCGGGCGCCCTGAAGATGGGCATCGGCATCTCCCCCGCGAAGAAGGAGAAGAACGGCTCGGTCGTCTCCATGCACGGAGCCCAGGTGATCGCGTTCTCGCCCACGACCGACCAGGGCTACGTCCTGTACGGCGAGGACACGACCGTCGACGACTACGCCAAGGATCTGCCGAAGCTCATCAAGGGGGAGAACCCGTGAACCGCCGCACCACCGTCCTGTCCGCCTCCGCCGCCATCGCTCTGACGGCCGCCCTCGCGCTGTCGGGATGTTCCTCCGACAGCTCGGCCGACGGCGCCGCCGGGGCCGACGGCAAGCCGGAACTGAAGGTCAGCGGCGCGTTCATGCCGCAGCCCGTGATGGACATGGCCGGCGGCTTCCTGACCATCAAGAACGAGAGCGGCACCGCCGACAAGCTCACCTCCGTCACGAGCCCGATCTCGGACGACGTCCAGATCCACGAGACGAAGAACCAGAAGATGCAGCAGGTGAAGTCCTTCGACATCCCCGCGAACGGCGAACTCGACCTCGAACGTGGCGGCAACCACATCATGTTCATGGGGCTGAAGACCAAGCCGAAGCAGGGCGAGAAGGTCAGCATCGAGCTGCACTTCGAGAAGGCCGAACCCATCAAGGTCGACCTGCCTGTCGAGGCCGCCACCCACAACCCGAAGCAGCACTGAGCTACTTGAGGGACTGACACACACATGCCCACCACCACCGCCCCGCGCCTCGGAACCGCCCTGGCCCGGCTGCTGCTCGTCGCGGCCGCGCTCCTCGGCGCGCTGCTCGCCGGCGCCGCCCCCGCGTCCGCGCACGCGGCGCTGACCAGCAGCGACCCGCAGGACGGGGCGGTGGTCGCCACCGCCCCCAAGGACGTCAACCTCACCTTCTCCGAGCAGGTCGCCATGGGCGGCGACTCGATCCGGGTCCTCGATCCCGCCGGGAACCGGGTCGACACCGGAGAGATCCGCGACCTGTGCAGCGCCAACATCATCCGGTACGGAGTCGGCCTCCGCTCCGGGCTGCCCGAAGGCACCTACACCGTGGCCTGGCAGGCCGTCTCCGCCGACAGCCACCCCGTCGCCGGCGCCTTCACCTTCTCCGTCGGCGCCCCCTCCGAGACCTCCGTCGCCCTCCCCGAGCAGACGGTCGGCGGCGGACCGGTCGGCGCGCTCTACGGCATCGCCCGCTATCTCTCGTACGCGGCCTTCACCGTCCTCGTCGGCGGCAGCGCCTTCGTCCTCGCCTGCTGGCCGCGCGGCGCGAGCGTCCGGCCCATCCAGCGGCTGGTCGTCCGGGGCTGGCTCACGCTCACCGCGGCCACCCTGGTGATGCTGCTGCTGCGCAACCCGTACACCGGCTCCGGCGAGCTCGGCGACGCCTTCGACCTCGGCGGGCTCAAGTCCGTCCTGGAGACGAAGACCGGCGCCGCGCTCATCTCCCGGCTGATGCTGCTCGGGGCGGCCGCGCTCTTCGTCGCCGTGCTCTTCGGGGCGTACACCAAGCGGACGGACCCGAAGGAGAAGAAGGACCTCACCTTCGGGCTCGCGATCGGCGGCACCGTGGTGGCCGCCGGCATCGCGGGCACCTGGGCCCTCGCCGAGCACGCCTCCACCGGCATCCAGCCGGGCATCGCGATGCCCGTCGACCTCCTGCACCTGCTGGCGGTGGCCGCTTGGCTGGGCGGCCTCACCACACTGCTCGTCGCGCTGTACCGGGCCCCCGGCATCGAGCGGGCCGCGGTGGAGCGCTTCTCGAAGATCGCCTTCGGCTCGGTCGTCGTCCTGGCGGCGACCGGGCTCTACCAGTCCTGGCGACAGGTCGGCTCCTGGTCCGCCCTGACAGACACGGCGTACGGCCAGCTCCTCCTGGTCAAGATCGGCCTCGTGGCCGTCCTGCTGGGCATCGCCTGGATATCCCGCCGCTGGACCCAACGCCTGGGAGCCCCGGCGGAGGCACAGAAGGCGGGGACGGAGGAGACGGCCGAGGCGGAGGAATCGCCGGAGGCCGAGGAGACGGTCGGGGCCGAGGAGACGGCCGAGGACGTCCAGGAGTCCGGGGAAGGCAAGGACTCCGAGAAGGACCAGGCGTCCGGCACCACCGGGCCCGACGACATCGACCCCGTACGCGCGGCCCAGCTCGCCCGGCAGCGGGCCGCCGTCGCCACCGCGCGCACCAAGCGGGACCGCGACGCCGACCCCGAGCGGACCGGTCTGCGCCGCTCCGTCCTGACCGAGGCCGTCGTCGCCGTGGTCCTGCTCGCTGTGACCACGGTCCTGACGTCGACCGAGCCCGGCCGTACGGAGGAAGAGGCCGGGCGCTCGCAGTCCGCCTCGGGCTCGACCGCCGTGCCCGAGCGGCCCGTGGACATCCGGCTGCCCTTCGACACCGGGGGCGTCAACGGCAAGGGGACCGTACGGCTCAGCCTCGACCCGGGCCGGACCGGCGCCAACGCGCTGCACGTATTCGTCGACGGCCCCGACTCCCGCCCGCTGGACGTTCCCGAGCTGAAGGTCGCCTTCACCCTGAAGGCGAAGGCCATCGGTCCTCTGCCGGTCGTCCCCGACCGCGTCCAGGCCGGTCACTGGAGCGCCAGCGGGGTGCAGATCCCGATGGCCGGCGAGTGGCAGATCCAGGTCACGGTGCGCACCTCCGACATCGACCAGACCACCATCGACAAGAACGTGAAGATCGGCTGACCTTTCGTGAGCAACGACGACGACAACCTTGAGATCTCCCGACGGCGGCTCCTCGGCACGGTCGGCGCGGCGGGCGCGGCCGGTCTCGCGCTCGGCGCCGCAGGCGGCGCCGGGGTGTACGCGGCCGCCGCCGACTCCGGCTCCTCGGCCTCCGGCGCGCACGGTGCCACCGCGCTGACCGCGGTCGGTGCGACGGAGGCGATGTTTCACGGGAAACATCAGGCGGGGATCACTACTCCTCTCCAGTCACGCGGTCATCTGATCGCCTTCGACCTGGCGCCGGGCGCCGGCCGCAAGGAAGCCGCCGCGCTGCTGCGCCGCTGGTCGACGACGGCCAAGGCCCTGATGGCGGGCGAGCCCTCGGCCGACGACACCGGCATCGCCCTCGATGCCGGTCCCTCCTCTCTCACGGTCACCTTCGGTTTCGGCTACTCCTTCTTCGGACGTACGGGACTCACGGCCCGCCGCCCCGAGCAGCTCGACGCGCTGCCCGCCTTCTCCGCCGACGCGCTCGACCCGAAGCGGTCCGAGGGCGATCTCTGGGTGCAGATCGGCGCCGACGACGCCCTCGTCGCCTTCCACGCGCTGCGCGCCCTGCAGAAGGACGCCGGCGCTGCCGCGAAGGTCCGCTGGCAGATGAACGGCTTCAACCGCTCGGCGGGAGCCACCGCCAAGCCGATGACCGCCCGCAACCTCATGGGCCAGGTCGACGGCACCGGCAACCCGAAGCCCTCCGAACCCGACTTCGACCAGCGGATCTTCGTCCCCCAGGGCGCCTCGGGGGCGCAGGAGTGGATGGCCGGAGGCTCGTACGCCGTCGTCCGGCGGATCCGCATGCTGCTCGACGACTGGGAGCGGCTCCCGCTGGACAAGCAGGAGAAGGTGATCGGCCGGCGGAAGTCCGACGGCGCGCCCCTGACCGGCGGGACCGAGACCACCGAGCTCGACCTCGACAAGACCGGCGCCGACGGCAAGCTCGTCATCCCGGACAACGCCCACTCCCGGATCTCCGCCCCCGAACAGAACGGCGGAGCCGCCATGCTGCGGCGTCCCTTCTCCTTCCACGACGGCATCGGTACGGACGGCACACCCGACGCGGGGCTGCTCTTCATCTGCTGGCAGGCCGATCCGCTCCGGGGCTTCGTGCCCGTGCAGCGCAAGCTCGACCGGGGCGACGCGCTCTCGCCCTTCGTCCGGCACGAGGCGAGCGGCCTGTTCGCCGTGCCGGGCGGGGCCGCCGAGGGCGAATACGTGGGTCAGCGGCTTCTGGAGTCCTGAGCGGGCCCGCGCCTATTAGGGTGACCGTATGTCAGCCACCCGGTATACGTATCTCGGCCCCGAAGGCACGTTCACGGAGGCCGCGCTGCGTACGCTGCCCGAGGCCGCGACCCGGGAACTCGTCCCCATGGTCTCCGTCCCGGCCGCCCTGGACGCGGTACGCAACGGAGAGGCTGCTGCCGCGCTCGTACCGATCGAGAACTCGGTGGAGGGCGGGGTCACCGCCACCCTGGACGAGCTGGCCTCGGGCGAACCGCTGATGATCTACCGCGAGGTGCTCCTGCCGATCGCCTTCGCGCTGCTCGTGCGGCCGGGGACCACGCTCGGCGAGATCAAGACGGTCACCGGTCACCCGGTGGCGCAGCCGCAGGTACGGAACTGGCTGCGGGCCCACCTGCCCGAGGCCCTGTGGGAGTCGGCGGCCTCGAACGCGGACGGTGCCCGGCTGGTGCAGGAGGGCCGGTTCGACGCGGCCTTCGCGGGCGAGTTCGCGGCGACGACCTACGGCCTCGAGGCCCTGGTCACGGAGATCCACGACGCGGAGAACGCCGAGACCCGCTTCGTCCTGGTGGGCCGGCCGGCCCGGCCCTCGGCGCCGACCGGGGCGGACAAGACGTCGGTGGTGCTGTGGCTGGGTGATGACCATCCGGGTGCCCTCCTCGAGCTGCTTCAGGAATTCGCGGTGCGCGGGGTGAACCTGATGCTGATCCAGTCCCGCCCGACGGGCGCCGGCATCGGGAACTACTGCTTCGCCGTGGACGCCGAGGGCCATATCTCGGACCGGCGCGTGGGCGAGGCGCTGATGGGGCTCAAGCGGATCTGCCCGAAGGTGCGCTTCCTCGGGTCGTACCCGCGGGCGGGCGTCGCGAGGGGCGATGTGGCCGCGCTGCGGCGCGGGACGTCGGACGCGGAGTTCATGGCGGCCTCCGATTGGCTGGCGAGGGCCCAGGACGGTCGGGCCTGAAGCGATCGTGCCCCACCGCCCCCTCTGCCGGGGGCGGTCGTCCACAGGCACAGACCGCTAGTCCTACCTGCATATTTTCGACTCCCGCACAGAGTTATCCACAGGCGCCTCGCCCGCCCTGGGGACAAGTCGATACGGCGCTCCGCCAAGGTCGACAAATCGCCCCAGTCGGCATCCGTTCACCCACAGGGCGCAGATCAGCCCGCGTCACCCCCGTTCCATTGATCAACTCTTTAGAGCGAGGAATTCCCACTCGGACGAGTGTGCGCAGCAGGTTTGATCATCATTACGCCCAGGAATTCGTTCACCATCCACAGAAGTTCCGCACAGCCTGTGGAAAACTTCACGGGGCTCGCCCCCACTGTGGAGAAGTCCAGAGAAGTCCCTTGATCCACAGGGCGGTTCGGTCAAGAACGCACACCGATCCGCCCCTTTTCGGGGGTCCTTGTGCCCTTTATTGACGAATAGGGCGAGCATTTCCCAATACCGGCAATTCGGGCAAAGTGACACGCGCGGCTATATCGGGTGGGGTGGCGCGAGCCCGCACCGGTAGCCTGGTGGGGTGATTGACCTTCGCCTGCTCCGTGAGGACCCCGACCGTGTTCGCGCCTCCCAGCGCGCCCGTGGAGAGGACGTCGAACTCGTCGACGCCCTGCTCTCCGCCGATGAGCGGCGCAGGTCGTCCGGCGTCCGCTTCGACGAACTCCGTTCCGAGCAGAAGGCGCTCGGCAAGCTGATCCCCAAGGCCTCCCCCGAGGAGCGCGCCGCGCTCCTGCAGAAGGCCGAGCAGCTCAAGACCGACGTCAAGGCCGCAGAGGCCGAGCAGAACGAGGCCGACGAGACCGCGCGCGCCCTCCTGCTCCAGCTCGGCAACATCGTCCACACGGACGTGCCGGTCGGCGGCGAGGAGGACTTCGTCGTCCTGGAGACGCACGGCACCGTCCGCGACTTCGCGGCCGAGGGCTTCGAGCCCAAGGACCACCTGGAGCTGGGCGAGGCGCTGGGCGCCATCGACGTCGAGCGCGGCGCCAAGGTCTCCGGCTCGCGCTTCTACTACCTCACGGGCGTCGGCGCCCTGCTGGAACTGGCCCTCGTCAACGCGGCGATCGCGCAGGCGACCGAGGCCGGCTTCATCCCCATGCTGACCCCCGCGCTGGTCCGCCCGCGCGCCATGGAGGGCACCGGCTTCCTCGGCCAGGCCGCGGAGAACGTGTACCACCTGGAGAAGGACGACTTCTACCTCGTCGGCACGTCCGAGGTGCCCCTCGCGGCGTACCACATGGACGAGATCATCGACGCCGACAAGCTGCCGCTGCGCTACGCCGGCTTCTCGCCGTGCTTCCGCCGCGAGGCCGGCACGTACGGCAAGGACACCCGGGGCATCTTCCGGGTCCACCAGTTCGACAAGGTCGAGATGTTCTCGTACGTCGCTCCCGAGGACGCCGAGAACGAGCACAAGCGGCTCCTGGACTGGGAGAAGCAGTGGCTGACCAGCCTCGAACTGCCCTTCCAGGTCATCGACGTGGCCACCGGCGACCTCGGCTCCTCCGCCTCGCGCAAGTTCGACTGCGAGGCGTGGATCCCCACGCAGGGCAAGTACCGCGAGCTGACCTCCGCGTCGAACTGCGACGGCTTCCAGGCCCGCCGCCTGTCCGTGCGGATGCGCGACGAGCGGAACGGCAAGAAGGTCGTCCAGCCGCTGGCCACGCTCAACGGCACCCTGTGCGCCGTACCGCGCACGATCGTGGCGATCCTGGAGAACCACCAGCTCCCGGACGGCTCCGTGCGCGTGCCGGAGGTGCTCCGGCCGTACCTGGGCGGCCGTGAGGTCCTGGAGCCGATCTCCAAGTGAGCCCCTTCCCGTACAAGCTCGTCGCGACGGACCTCGACGGCACGCTGCTGCGCGCCGACGAGTCGGTCTCGGACCGTACGCGTGACGCCCTCGCCGCCGTGGTGGCGGCGGGGGCCGCGCACATCGTGGTCACCGGCCGGTCCGTCCCCTGGACCCGGCACATCCTCGACGACCTCGGCTACGAGGGGCTCGCGGTGTGCGGTCAGGGCGCGCAGGTCTACCACGCGGGCGAGCACCGGCTGCTGACCTCGGTGACCCTGGACCGGCAGCTGGCGGGCCTGGCGCTGTCGAAGATCGAGGCCGAGGTGGGCCCGCTGGCCCTGGCAGCGAGCCGCGACGGCCTGGACGGCGAGGTGCTGGTCAGCCCCGGGTACCGGGTGCAGGAGGGGCCGCTGCCGTACGTCCCGTTCGAGGACCCGGCGGAGCTCTGGTCCGCCCCGCTGAACAAGGTCTACATCCAGCACCCCACGCTCTCCGACGACGAGCTCGCGGGGGCCGCCCGGCGGACGATCGGCAGCCTGGTGGACGTGGTCATGGCCGGCCCGGGCGTCGTGGAGATCCTCCCGCTGGGTCTGAGCAAGGCCACCGGCCTCTCGCTCGCCGCCCGCCGTCTCGGCATGAAGGCGGCCGACACGATCGCCTTCGGCGACATGCCCAACGACATCCCGATGTTCGGCTGGGCGGCGCGGGGCGTGGCGATGGCGAACGCGCACGACGAACTGAAGGCGGTCGCCGACGAGGTGACGACCTCGAACGAGGACGACGGCATCGCGGTGGTCCTGGAGCGCCTGCTCGCGGCGTAGGGCGGTGAGCCCATCCTTAGTACAGGCTTCAGGGTTGCGCGGAGGATGCGCGGATCGAACGCGCGCGGGGGTGACCCCGACTACGGCTTAGCAAGCCGCTGCCTTACCACTCGGCCAATCCTCCGGGTGGGCGGCCCGCGCGGAGAACCCGCGCGCTCGAAGCGGCCGCCCCGGCGGCGCTAGGGGGCGCCGCCCTGCAGGGAGCTCGACGGACTCGAACTCCGGCTCGAACTGGTGTCGGTCATGGTCGTGCTCCTCCCCGGTCTCGTGGCGGGTGTCTCCCGCACAACTAGTGTGCGGGCGGCGGAGCTTCGTAGGCCAATGATTTACCGCGCGGGCCGACGCCCCTCGTCAGCGGCCAGAAGGCAAGACCGATGGCCAGCGAGATCGCGTGCCCGAGATCCGTGTACGTATGACTCGTGCACAGCGGTACGGCGAAGAAGGCCACCGCTCCCGCCAGGTAGAGCCACCGCCAGGGGCGCGGGATCCGGTACGTCAGGATGCCGATCGAGGCCGCGAGCCCGTAGCTGACCCCGATGTCGACGACGTGCGCCATGCTGCGCGGCACGTCGTGGTCCTGGATCGCCTCCAGGACGACCTTCTGGCTGATGAGCGTCGCCGCGATGTGCGCGGTGGCGACCACGACGAACCAGCGCAGTGTGCCGAGCCAGCGCTCGACCGGCGCGTGGAAGACCTCGAACAGCACCGCGTACAGGGCGAAGTCCGCCGGGTCGGCGATCCAGAACGCGCTGCCGAGCAGCGCCCGGACCGGGTGGTGCGAGAGCTGGTAGAGGTTGCTGCTGTTGCGGTGGAGGAGGTAGTGCTCCAGGCCGTCGGAGGACAGCGCGATGACCAGGCTGGTGATCGCGATGACGAGCAGCCACAGATGCGTACCGGGTGACGAACGCACCCACGACCTGATCGGTCGGGACGGTTCGCCACCCGGCTCGCCACCAGGTACGGCAGCGGGGAGGGGTTCACGCGGCACATTCCGTGCCTATCACCCCGAGCTGGGAGAAACCAATCAGAAGTTGATCATGTGTCCCGCGAGACCGTGGATCGCTTCCTTCACGGCCTCGCCCAGGGTCGGGTGCGCGTGGACGTTCCGCGCTACCTCGTTGACCGTCAGGTCCCACTGCTGCGCCAGCGTCAGCTCGGGCAGCAGCTCGGTGACATCGGGGCCGATCAGGTGGGCGCCGATGATCTCGCCGTACTGCGCGTCGGCGATGATCTTGACGAAGCCGGTCGAGTCGCCCAGGCCGTGCGCCTTGCCGTTCGCGGTGAACGGGAACTTGGCGACCTTGACGTCGTACCCCTTCTCCCGCGCCTGCGCCTCGGTCCAGCCGAAGCTGGCGATCTGCGGCTGGCAGTAGGTGGCGCGCGGGATCATCGGGTAGTCGAGTTCCATGGTCTCGGCGTCCCCGATGGTCTCGGCGGCGACGACACCCATGGACTCGGCGGTGTGCGCGAGCATCAGCTTCGCGGTCACGTCACCGATGGCGTAGATGTGCGGCACGTTGGTGCGGCAGCGGCCGTCGACCTCGATGGCGCCGCGCTCGGTGAGCGCCACACCGGTGCTCTCCAGGCCGTAGCCGGAGACGTTCGGTGCAAAGCCGATGGCCTGCAGGACCTTGTCCGCCTCCAGGACCTTCTGCGCGCCGTCCTTGCCGGTGACCGTGACACGGACCTGCGGGCCGGACTCGTCGATCGCCTCGACGCGGGTCGAGGTGAGGACGTCGATGCCGAGCTTGCGGTACTGCTTCGCCAGCTCCTTGGAGACGTCCGCGTCCTCCAGCGGCGCGATCCGGTCGAGGAACTCGACGATCGTGACCTTCACGCCGTAGTTGTGCAGCACGTACGCGAACTCGATGCCGATCGCGCCGGCGCCCGCGATGATGATCGACTGCGGCACGTCCTCGGCGAGGATCTGCTCCTCGAACGTCACCACGCGCTCGCTGCGGGCGGTGCCCGGCAGCAGACGCGGAGTGGCGCCGGTGGCGATGATGCAGTTGTCGAACGTGATCGTCTGCGCGGTGCCGTCGGCCTTGTTCACCTGCAGGGTGTTCGCGTCGAGGAAGGTGCCCCGGCCGTCGAACTCCGTGATGTTGTTCTTCTTCATCAGGAAGTGGACGCCCTTGACCCGGCCGTCCGCGACCGTGCGGCTGCGGTTGAACGCCTCGCCGTAGTCGAAGGAGACGGTGCCGTCGACCTTGATGCCGAAGGTCTTGGCCTCGTGGTTGAAGATGTGGGCGAGTTCGGCGTTGCGCAGCAGCGCCTTGGTGGGGATGCAGCCGACGTTCAGGCAGACACCGCCCCAGTACTTCTCTTCGACGACCGCGACCCGCTTGCCCAGCTGGGCGGCGCGGATGGCGGCGACGTAGCCGCCGGGGCCAGCTCCGAGTACGACGACGTCGAAGCGGTCTGACATGACTGACTCCCGAGGGTGGTGAGGGTGTTCGTGTCCCGTACGGGCCCACAGTAGTCCGGCGCCCTTCGGGCGGCCCTGGGGACCGGGGAGGGCAGGCGGACAGGCAGGCGGGGCGGGTGAGGGTCAGTTGCAGGCAGTTGTAGGATGACCGGGCAATCGGGCGAATGAGTGGACGGAGTGGTGATGGCGGCGCTGAAGGCTGCGGGGCGGACCTCGCTGGTGGACTCGGTCGTCGAGCAGCTGCGGGAGCAGCTCGCGGCGGGCGAGTGGCCGGTCGGCGAGCGCATCCCGACCGAGCACGAGCTCGCCGAGCAGCTGGGCGTCGGCCGCAACACGGTCCGCGAGGCGGTCCGGGTCCTGGTGCACGCGGGGCTTCTCGAGCCGCGTCAGGGCAACGGCACCTTCGTCCGGTCGACCGCCGACCCCGCGGCCGTGCTGCGCGGCATGCGCCACGCGGGCGCGCGGGACGTCCTGGAGCTGCGGGTGGCCCTGGAGGCGGAGGCGGCGCGGCTCGCGGCGGTACGGCGGGACACCCACGACCTGCTGCGGCTGCGAGCGGCGCTCAGCACCCTGCGCGAGGAGGGCGACCGGGACGCGGACGCCGACCTCGCCTTCCACCTGGCCGTCGTCTCCGCCACGCACAACGCGGCCTTCATGGAGGTGTACCGCTTCTTCTCCACCCAGGTGCACGAGGTGCTCGTGGACGCGCTCGGCGACCGGGAGATGCCGCCGGTCGACATCGACGCGCACGAGGCGCTGGTCGCGGCGATCGAGTCGGGCGACGCGGAGGCCGCGGAGGCGGGGGCGCGGGAGCTGCTGCGGGTCCCGATGGAGACGGTGGCGGCACTGACGGGGGAGTCGCGGTGAGGGCTGCTCCTGGGACCGAGCCCACGCCGGTCCTCGATGATGTGCGCCCGTCGGAGGCCCGGCCCGCCGGGCGGCGGGCGTGGTTCGCCCATCCGCTGCTGCTCATGGCCGCGATCGTGCTGGCCTCGCTCAACATGCGGGCGGCTCTGGCGAGCGTGGCGCCCCTGGTGGGGGAGATCGCGGCGGAGTTCGGACTGTCGTCGACGGCGAGTTCGCTGGTGACGTCCGTGCCGGTCCTCTTCCTCGGCGCGGGCGCGCTCGTCGCGCCGTGGCTGGGGCGGCGCCTCGGCGTCGAAGCGGTGCTGCTGGGGGCGCTGGTCCTGCTCGGCGCCGGCATCCTCGTACGGGTCCTGCCGTCGGTGTACGCGCTGTACGGCGGCGGTGTCCTGGTCGGTACGGCGATCGCCCTGCTCAACGTGTTGATGCCGGGCCTGATCAAGCGGGACTTCCCCGACCGGGCCGCGTCGATGACCTCGCTCTACACGGGCGCGATGATCGCGGGCGCCACGGTCGTCGCGGCGGCCTCGGTGCCGTTGGAGGAGGCGTTCGGCGGGAGCTGGGAGGCGTCGCTCGCCTTCTGGTCGCTGCTCGCGGCGCTCGCG
Source organism: Streptomyces sp. NPDC058579 (assembly GCF_042718575.1). Classification (NCBI taxonomy): domain Bacteria; kingdom Bacillati; phylum Actinomycetota; class Actinomycetes; order Kitasatosporales; family Streptomycetaceae; genus Streptomyces; species Streptomyces sp. NPDC058579. The sequence continues at coordinate 480,176 of NZ_JBHXPI010000001.1, read as the reverse complement.
GCGACGGCCTGGCTGCCGCAGGTGCTGCTTGCCAAGGGCGGTGCGCGACAGGGGAGTCGTACGGGACACGGGGTGCGGGCCTCCGCCGTGCCGTCGGCTCGGCCGGCCTCCGCCGTCCCGTCGGCTCCCGGGACGCGGAGCGTCTGGCGGTCGGCGCTGGCCTGGCAGGTGACCCTCTTCATGGGCATGCAGTCCCTCTGGACGTACGTCCTGATCGCCTGGATGCCGACGATCTTCACGGACCACGGCATGAGCCGCTCGACGGCCGGGGTGATCTTCGCCTTCAACACCCTGACCCAGGTGGCAGGCGCCTTCGCGGTGCCGCTGCTCGCCGGCCGGATGCGGAGCCAGCGTCCGCTGGTCGTCCTCGTCACGACGCTGGTCGCGGCGGGGTACGCGGGCCTGCTCACCGCGCCCGTGCAGGGGGCCTGGCTGTGGTCCGCGCTCCTCGGCGTCGGGCAGGGCGGGGCGGTCGGCCTCGCCCTCACTCTGATCGTGCTCCGGGCGGGCGACGCGGTGACCGCGTCCCGGCTCTCGGGGATGGCCCAGACCGTCGGCTACCTGCTGGCGGCCTCCGGACCGCTGGCCGCCGGCGCGGTCCACCAGGCGACCGGTTCGTGGACGGTGCCGATCGTCCTGGTGCTGTGCGTCTGCGCGGCGGCCCTGGGCGTGGGGCTCCTCGCGGCCAGGGACCGCAAGGTCTGAAGCCCCGGGTGACGGCGTGAGGGGCCCCTTCACGAGGCCCCTCCACCGTCCCTGCTCCTGCTCCTACTCCTCGCCCGCCAGCTTCAGCGTCCGCAGCTTCTGGCCCGCGTACCAGGTCGCCAGGACCGTCACACCGACAAGGAGCGACACGGCCAGCGGAAGACCGACGTCCGAGGTGACGAGCCCCTCGCCGCTGACCTTCTGGGCGACCGCGAGCGACCACTGCTGCACGCTGAGCGTCTTGGCCCCGTCGATCAGGGAGCCGAACAGGGTCTCCCAGACAAGCGCGTAGACAAGGCCGATGACCACCGCGTGCCGGCTGACGGTGCCGAGCAGGAGGAAGAGCGCGCTGTACGCGATGGAGGCGACCAGCGCCGCGACCGTGTACGCGACCGCCACCTGCTGGCCGTTGCCGTTGAGGATCATGCCGGCGAGGAACGTGGGCACGGCCGAGAAGGCCATGGTCACGGCGATCGCCACGATGAGCTTGGTGAAGATGATCGAGGGCCGCTTCACCGGCTTGGACAGCAGATAGACGATCGAACCGTCGTCGATCTCCGGTCCGATCGCGCCCGTTCCGGCGATGACACCGATCAGCGGCACCATCGTGGCGAGCGCGAATCCGCCGAGGACATCGGCCGCGACCTGGTCGTCGGCTCCGTTGAACAGCCGTACCGCGGCGGCGATCAGCAGCAGCAGGGCGGGCAGCGCGAAGAGGATCAGCGCCCGCCGGCGGCCGAGGAGGGCCCGGTAGGTGAGCCGGGCGACTGTGGGGTTGTACATCGGTCAGGCTCCTTTCACGCCGCTACGAGGTACGAGAAGACCGACTCGAGGGACTCGTCCGAGGGCGAGACCGTCAGCAGTCGGATGCCCTGCTCCCGGGCGACCCGGGGCAGCAGCTCAGTGAACCGGCCGAAGTCGACCGCCTGGACGCGCAGGGCGCCTTCGGCGAGGTCGACCTCGATGCCGGCCGTGGAGGGGTCGGCGATGAGGGCCGCCGCGAGCGCCCGGTCGTCGCTGGAGCGGACGAGATAGCGGTGCGGCCGGTCCGTCATCAGCCGGCGGATCTTGCGGAAGTCACCCGAGGCGGCGTGCCGGCCGGCGACGATCACCTCGATGTGCGAGGCCAGCTGCTCGACCTCCTCCAGGATGTGCGAGGAGAACAGCACCGTGCGTCCCGCCGAGCCCATCCGGCGCAGCAGATCCATCAGCTGCATGCGCTGGCGCGGGTCCATGCCGTTGAACGGCTCGTCGAGCAGCAGCACGGACGGCTCGTGGACGAGGGCCGAGGCCATCTTCACGCGCTGCCGCATGCCCTTGCTGTACGTGGAGATCTTCCGGTCCTGCGCGTACTCCATCTCGACCGTGGCGAGCGCGTGCTGGGCCTCCTTGGCGCCCAGGCCGTGCAACTCGGCGTTGGCGATGACGAATTCGCGGCCGGTGAGGAAGTCGTACATCGCTTCCCGCTCCGGTACGACGCCGATCTGCGTGTAGACGGACTCGTTCTTCCAGATCGGCTGCCCGTCGAGGGTGACCGTGCCCGTGGAGGGGGCGAGGAAGCCGCCCATCATGTTGATGAGGGTGGACTTTCCGGCGCCGTTGGGGCCGAGGAGTCCGGTGACGCCGGGGCCGATCGTCATCGTCACGTCGTTGACGGCGACGACGTTGCCGAACCACCGAGAGGTGTGGTCGATGTTCAGGACAGTCACAGCCCGACCTTTCGGTAGCGGCGCATCAGCACTCCGTACGAGCCGGCGATGAGCGCGAGGACGACCAGCAGATAGACGACTCCGGCGCCGGCGCCCGGTCCGACTCCTTCCCCTCCGGGGAAGGCGGTGCTGGCGCCGAGGAACGCGGTCTGCACGCCGTCGATCAGGGTGATCGGGGAGAACAGGCCCAGCCACTGGATGGCGTCGACGTTGTCCGTGCTGTACGCGATGCCCTGGAGGGTCGAGACCGCGCCGTAGGAGATCACGAGGGTGGCGATGACGGCGGCGACGCCGAAGCCGCGGCGCGGGGTGAGCGCGGCCATGACCAGGCCGATGCCGCCGAAGAGCACCGAGAGGAGGGCGACGGAGACAAGGCCCTGGCCGAACTCCGCCGTCTGATCGGCGAAGTTCATCTTCGCGAGCAGGGAGCCGATCCAGAGGATCAGCAGCGGGATCGCGGTCAGGACGAAGAGCGCCGAGGCCATCGCGCCGTACTTGGCGAGGACGTAGTCGACGCGCTCGATGGGGCGCGAGAAGTACAGCGGGACGGTCTTGAAGCGCAGGTCGCGGGAGACGGACTGGGGGGCCTGGGAGGCCAGGAAGAGCCCGATCACCGCCTGCATGATGATCGCGTACCGGGTGTAGTCGACCGGCAGGTCCTTGGCCTTCATGGTGACCGCGACGGCGACGATGATCAGCGCCGGGACGCACATCACGGTGAAGAGGATCATCGGCAGCACCTTGGACTTGGCGCTGCGGCCGAGGCCGTAGGAGCCGCGCAGGGACTGCGAGAAGAGTGCCCGGCGCGCGTAGGCGCGGCCGAAGCGGGGGCCGTCGTAGTTGCGGTACCCGATGTTGTGGATCTGTGTGGTCTCGGGGGCCGGGGTGCTCATCGCGCCGACACCTCCTCCTGCTTCTGCGGCTGCGCGTCGGGCCGGAAGACCTCGGCGATGTGGTGGCGGCGCTGTTCCATCCGGACGAGACCGAGGCCGAGGTCGGCGACGGTGTCCCGGACCAGGTCGTACGTCTCCTCGCCGGCCGCCTCCACAAGGAGGATGTGGCCGGCACCGGGCAGGCCCTCCTCCTCGCTCGCGTGGAGCGTGACGCCCGCCGAGGCGAGGGCCGTGCGGAGCGCGGCCGTGCCGTCGGGGTGGGTGTCGGAGTCGGTGACCTCGACCGCCAGGGTCGTGGTCATCTGCGTGAAGTCACTGGTGGAGCTGGAGCGCAGCAGGGTCCCGCCGTCGATGACGACGACGTGGTCGCAGGTCCGCTCCAGCTCGCCGAGGAGGTGGGAGGTGACGAGGACGGAGATGCCGAAGTCGGTCCAGACCCGGCGGATCAGACCGAGCATCTCGTCGCGGCCCACCGGGTCGAGGCCGTTGGTCGGCTCGTCGAGGAGGACCAGCTGCGGGTCGTGGACCAGCGCCTGGGCGAGCTTCACCCGCTGCTTCATGCCCGTCGAGTAGCCGCCGATGGGGCGGTAGCGCTCCTCGTACAGGCCGACGTGGCGCAGGGTGTCGGCGGTCCGCTCGCGGGCGGCGTCGGCGGGCAGGCCGGACATCCGCGCCATGTGGACGACGAACTCGGTGGCCGAGACGTCCGGCGGGAGGCAGTCGTGCTCGGGCATGTAGCCGACGCGCTCACGGATCTGGGCGCCGGACGTGGCGACGTCGAGACCCAGGACCTCGGCGCGGCCCTCCGTGGCGGGGGACAGACCGAGCAGGATCTTGATCATCGTGGACTTGCCGGCTCCGTTGGCACCCACAAGTCCGGTCACACCGGGCCCGATGTCCAGGGAGAGCCGGTCAAGAGCGGTCACCCGGGGGAACCGCTTGCTGAGGCTTTCGGTAGCGATCACAGTCACAGTTCGAAGGTAGTGGTCTGCGCCACAGCAGTCGTCAGACCAACGGCTCGATCCGTATCCGACTCCAGACGTACAAGCCCGTAGGGGAGTCGAGACCAAAGTTGTTCGCCGGACCCCGTGCGTCGAGTTTTCCACAGGGGCCATGCACACCCCTTGACGCAGCCGCCAGGCATTGTCACATTCATCAGTGTCACGTTACGGGCACGTAGCGCACACGGATGTTCACGGGACGGACGGGTGGCATGACCTCAGCAGTGGCAAGCGAACTGACCGCGGAACTGCGCGGGTTCAGAGAAGTGCAGCGCCTCTCCTACGCGTGCGCGGAAGCCGTCGCGGCGCAGTTGCGACCGGGCGTGACCGAGCGCGAGGCCGCGAAGATGCAGCGTGACTGGCTGTACGAGCGGGGTGTGCGGGACTGGTTCCACCGGCCCTTCGCCTGGTTCGGCGACCGCACGGCCTTCGTCGACTTCAAGATCCCGCTGCAGTTCTTCCCCACGAACCGGCGCCTCGAAGCGGGCATGCCCTTCATCCTCGACATGGCGCCCGTCTTCAAGGGCTACACCTCGGACATCGGCTACTCCGGCTGCCTGGGCCTCAACCCGGTCCACGACAAGCTGCTCTCCGATCTGCGGGCCCACCGCGAGCTGATCCTGACCGAGGTCCGCGAGCGCCGCTCACTGCGCGAGATCTACGAGGACGTGGACCGGCTCATGGTCCGCCAGGGGTACGCCAACCGGCACCGCGCGTATCCCTTCGGCGTGATCGCCCACAAGATCGACCGGGTCAAGGAGCGCCGCTGGTCACCCACGCTCTTCGGCTTCGGCACCCAGTCGCTCAAGGGCCTGGCGAGCGACGCGATCCACGGCCACCGCGACGGCTGGTCGCCGCTCTGGTCGCCGTACACGTTCTCCGACCACCCGCCCCAGCCGGGGCTCTGGGCGGTCGAGCCGCACCTCGGGTTCCGGGGTACGGGCGCGAAGTTCGAGGAGATCCTCGTGGTCACCGACTCGAAGGACCCGGAGCAGAGCGCTTTCTGGCTGGACGACGACCTGCCGCACGTGCGGCGCTGGAACGAGGAGGGGGCGGCATGAGCGCGGGACTGACGGGGGCGCGGGAGCGCTGGGTCCGTACGGGCGGGATCGAGCTGTGCGTCGCCGAGCTGGGGGATGCCGACCGGCCGACGGTCCTCCTCGTGCACGGGTACCCGGACTCCAAGGAGGTCTGGTCCGAGGTCGCCAACCGGCTCGCGGAGCGTTTCCACGTCGTGCTGTACGACGTCCGGGGCCACGGCCGGTCCACGGCGCCGACGCCGCTGCGGGGCGGGTTCACGCTGGAGAAGCTGACGGACGACTTCCTGGCCGTCGCGGACGCGGTGAGCCCGGACCGGCCGGTGCACCTGGTCGGGCACGACTGGGGCTCGGTGCAGTCCTGGGAGTTCGTGACCGTCCCCCGCACCGAGGGCCGCATCGCCTCCTTCACCTCGATGTCCGGCCCCTCCCTCGACCACTTCGGGCACTGGATCAAGCAGCGCATGACCAGGCCGACCCCGCGCCGGGTCGGCCAGCTCCTCGGCCAGGGCGCCAAGTCCTGGTACGTGTACATGCTGCACACCCCCGTCCTGCCCGAGCTGGCCTGGCGCGGACCGCTCGGCAAGCGGTGGCCGAAGCTCCTGGAGCGGGTCGAGAAGATCCCGGCCGGCGACTATCCGACGCCGTCGCTGCCGAACGACGCCGCGCACGGAGCCTGGCTCTACCGGGACAACGTCCGCCCGCGGCTGAGCCGGCCGCGCGCCGACGCGTACGCCCACGCGCCCGTGCAGCTGATCACGCCCACCGGCGACGCGTTCCTGTCCGAGCGGCTCTACGACGACCTCGCCACCTGGGTCCCCGAGCTGACCCGGCGCTCCCTGCCGGCCAAGCACTGGGTCCCGCGCACCAGGCCCGACCAGCTGGCCGCCTGGATCGGCGAGTTCGTCCGGTCCAACGAGGACCCGGCGACCAAGGCCCCTGTCACGGCCGCGAAGAGCACGGCCGACCCGGTGTACGCCGAGCGGTTCGGCGGCCAGTTGGTGCTGGTCACGGGAGCGGCAAGCGGCATCGGCCGGGCCACCGCCTTCGCCTTCGCCGAGGCGGGCGCGCGGGTCGTCGCGGTCGACCGGGACGGCGAGGGCGCGGCCCGCACGGCCGAGATGGCCCGGCTGATCGGCGCCCCGGAGGCCTGGGGGGAGATCGTCGACGTCAGCGACGAGCAGGCCATGGAGAAGCTCGCGGCGAAGGTCGCGAGTGAGTACGGCATCGTGGACGTCCTCGTCAACAACGCGGGGATCGGCCTCTCGGGCTCGTTCTTCGCGACGACCAGCGAGGACTGGAAGAAGGTCCTCGACGTCAACCTCTGGGGCGTCATCCACGGCTGCCGGATCTTCGGCGGTCAGATGGCCGAGCGCGGCCAGGGCGGCCACATCGTCAACACCGCCTCCGCCGCCGCCTTCCAGCCGTCCCGCGCCCTGCCCGCGTACAGCACGTCCAAGGCGGCGGTGCTCATGCTGAGCGAGTGCCTGCGCGCCGAGCTGGCCGACCAGGGCATCGGCGTCTCGGCGATCTGCCCGGGGATCGTGAACACCAACATCACGGCCACGGCCCGGTTCGCCGGTGCCGGCGAGGAGGAGCAGAGCCGCCGCCAGAAGAAGGCCTCCCGGCTGTACGGGCTGCGCAACTACCCGCCGGAGAAGGTCGCGGACGCGATCCTGCGCGCGGTGGTGCGTAACGAGGCCGTCGTCCCCGTCACCCCCGAGGCACGTGGCGCCCACGTCCTGTCCCGCCTCGCGCCCAGGGCCCTGCGCGCGATAGCCCGCCTCGAGCCGCCCGCGTGAGGGTCGTACGGGCGGTGTAGGGACCGTACGATCCCTGGCGGGCGGCCCCGGGTGACGACGGCGGGGCCGACTGTGCGAGAACGCGATCGGGCGGCAGGAGCGAGCGGGTGGGAGTGGGCGTGGGCGTGACGGAGCAGACGGCACAGGGGGCGCCTTCGGCGCAGGCCTCCCCGGTGGAGTACCGGATCGAGGACCTCGCCCACCACAGCGGGGCCACGGTCCGGACGATCCGCGCCTACCAGGACCGCGGTCTGCTCCCCCGCCCCGAGCGCCGGGGCAGGTCCAATGTGTACGGGGACACCCATCTGGCCCGGCTCCGGCAGATCGCCGACCTGCTCGACCGCGGCTACACCCTGGCTTCGATCAAGGAGCTGCTGGAGGCCTGGGACGCGGGCCGCGGGCTCGGCGGCGTCCTGGGTCTGGTCGCCGAGGTCGACGGGCCGTGGACGGACGAGGAGGCCGACCGGATCTCCCGCGCGGAGCTGGACGCCACGTTCGGCGGCAAGCCCGACGAGGACGCGATCAGGGAGGCGATCGAGCTCGGCGTCCTGGAGCGGATCCCGGACCGGGACGACGAGTTCCTGGTGCCGAGCCCCCAAGAGCTCGCGGTGGCCGCCGAGTTGTACGAGGCGGGTGTCCCGCTGACCGCGATCTCCGGGCACCTGAGGGAACTTCGCGTCCAGGTCGAGCACATCGCCTCGCGCTTCCTGGAGTTCACGACCGAGCACGTCTTCGCGCGCTACCTGGAGCACCGGCCGCCGACGGACGCCGATGCCTCCGAGGCGGCGGCGATGGTGCGCCGTCTTCGACCGCTCGCCCAGCAGACCGTGGACGCGGAACTCGCGCGCGCGATGCGCCTGTTCGCCACCCGGCACCTCCAGCACCACCTGTCGCCCGAGCCCCCGCCTCTCCGCGAGGACGACCCCCGCCCGGTGGTGCTCCCGTCCGGGACGATTCGGGCCGTGCAGCGGCTGGTTGGCGCGGAGAACGTGGCGGCGTTCGTCGCCGCGGCTGCTGAACGGGAGGTACAGACTCGGACATTGGACGCTCTCGCGTCAAATCACTCTGAAGTCAGCCAAATAGACTAAGTCACCCGATAACGCAAGGATGTTGTCCACAGAATCGCCAAATCCCCTGTGGATAACTCAAGTTGGCTGTGGATCAAACATCCGAGCCAAAATCATCCGAACCGAAATCAATGGTCGCCGGATCCGCGCTCCGTCATGCTGGCGCCATGAACGGACCCATGGACGAGAGACGCACCGTGAAGGTGTCCAAGTACCTCTCGAAACACCTGCGGCACCAACCCGAACGGATCGGCCTGGTCCTCGATCCGAACGGCTGGACCGAGATCGACGCCCTCCTGCACGCGGCACGCGAGCACGGCTTCCCGATCACCCGCGCCGAGCTGGACCACGTCGTCGCCGCCAACGACAAGAAGCGCTTCGCCATCGACGGCACCCGGATCAGGGCCAGCCAGGGCCACACCGTCCAAGTCGACCTCGACCTGCCGCCCGCGCAGCCGCCCGCGTACCTCTACCACGGTACGGTCGCCGCCAGTCTGGACGCCATCCGAGCCCAGGGCCTGCGCCCCATGGCCCGCCACCACGTCCACCTCTCCCCCGACCGGGAGACCGCGACCCGCGTCGGGGCACGCCGGGGTCGCCCGGTGGTCCTCAGCGTGGACGCGGGCGCGATGCACCGGGCCGGCCATGTCTTCCACGTCAGCGCCAACGGCGTCTGGCTGACCGACGCCGTACCCCCGGAGTTCCTCCGCTTCCCCGGCTGACCCCCGGCTGATCCCGGCTGACGCCGCCTGGTCCCGGCCGACCCCCGGCTGCTCCCCGGCCGACCCCCGGCTCGTCCCGGCCGACTCAGCCGGAAGCGATCCCCTCGGGCATGATCGATCCCATGGCACATCCGCACCTGCCGACCACCGAATCGGCCGTCACCGCGCTCCGCGAGATCGCCCGCGAGTTCAACCTGGAGATGACGGTCACCGACGACATCGGTGCCGACCAGACCTCCCGCCGGATCTCCTCCGGCGCCTTCGCCGTCCTCGACGCGGACGGCACGCTCCCGCACGAAGCCTTCGTCGAGCTCGGCGGCAGCCCGGCGATGACCGTCCAGCTCTTCCCGGAGGACGACGCGAAGATCAATGTCGACGGCGTGGAGTTCGCGGACGTCCCCCGCGACGCCGTCCCCGCCTTCGTACGCTCCGTCCACCGCGGGCTCGCGTACGTGAAGGGCAAGTTCTTCCCGCCCGGCTGGTGGCTGGTCGTGCCCCTCCCCGGCGACGAGACGTACAAGGAGCTCGTCCTCCGCGGCACGCTGACCCCCTGGATGAGTCGACAGGTCCGCTGACGAGGGGCTGGGGCCGAGGGCCGAGGCCGCGCCTCCGTCGCCGCCTCCTAGGCGCCCGGGTAGCGCCTCCGCCGCCCTGCGCGGTGCCCGGGCCCCGCCGTAGGCTCGTGGGCATGACCTTGCGCCTGAGCACCGTGATCCTTCCCGTCCACCGCTGGCACGACGGCGGCCGCGAACGCTGGCAGCGTGCCGAGGAGCTCGGCTTCCACGCCGGCTACACCTACGACCACCTGTCCTGGCGGACCTTCCGCGACGGCCCCTGGTTCGGCGCCCTGCCCACGCTCACCGCCGCCGCGACCGCCACCGAGCGGCTCCGCCTCGGCACCCTGGTCACCTCGCCCAACTTCCGCCACCCGGTGACGCTCGCCAAGGAGCTGATCTCCCTCGACGACATCTCGAACGGCCGGGTCACACTCGGCATCGGGGCCGGCGGCGACGGATTCGACGCGACCGTGCTCGGCCAGGAGGCGTGGACGCCGAAGGAGCGGGCCGACCACTTCGGCGAGTTCCTGCCCCTGCTCGACCGGCTGCTCACCGAGGATGCCGTGACAGAGCGCGGCGAGTACTACTCCGCCGTCGAGGCCCGTGACATCCCCGGCTGCGTCCAGCGCCCGCGCCTGCCCTTCGCCGTCGCGGCGACCGGGCCGCGTGGCCTGAAGCTCGCCGCACGGTACGGCCAGGCCTGGGTGACGACCGGTGACCCGAAGCTGTACGCGGAGGGCACGCCCGAGCAGTCCGTGGCGGCCGTCCGGGGCCAGGTCGAGAAGCTCGGCAAGGCGTGCGCGGAGATCGGCCGGGACGTGGCCGAACTGGACAAGATCCTGCTCACCGGCTTCACCCCGGACCGGGGCCGGCCGCTGGAGTCCCTGGGCGCCTTCGTGGACTTCGCCGGACGGCACCAGGAGCTCGGTGTCACCGAGATCGTGGTCCACTGGCCGATCCCCGACTCGGACTTCGCCGCCGACCAGCGCGTCTTCGAGCAGATCGCCACCGAGGCCCTCGCCCAACTCGTGTGACGAGCGGCCGCTCGCGTTGCGCACATCTGAGAGGGCCCGGTCCGGCACTCTCAGATGTGCGCCCCTTCGCACGCCCGTGCACAGAGTGCGGAACAATGGATCGGTGACCTCACCCCACTCCGCGCGCCGCGCCGCCCCGACCCCCCGACTCATCGCCACCGATCTCGACGGCACGCTGCTGCGCGACGACAAGTCCGTGTCGGAGCGCACGATCGCCGCGCTCGCCGCCGCCGAGCGGGCCGGCATCGAGGTCTTCTTCGTCACCGGGCGCCCGGCCCGCTGGATGGACGTCGTCAGCGACCACGTCCACGGCCACGGCATGGCGATCTGCGCCAACGGCGCCGCCGTCGTCGACCTGCACTCAGGGGGCACGTTCCTGGAGGTACGCCCCCTGGCACGGGAGATCGCGCTGGACGTCGTGGCGTCGCTGCGCGCCGCCGCCCCCGGCACCTCCTTCGCCGTCGAACTGACCACCGGAATCCACTACGAGCCGCAGTACCCGCCGTTCTTCCTCGACCCGGGTGCCTCCGTCGCCTCCGCCGAGAAGCTGCTCTTCGAGGAGGAGCCGGGCGCCGCCGCCCCGGTCATCAAGCTCCTCGCCCAGCACCCGGAGCTCGACCCCGACGTCTTCCTCGCCACCGCCAGGGCGGCCGCGGGCACGCTGGCCTCGTTCACCCGGTCCAGCCCGACGGCGCTCCTGGAGATCAGCGGCCCCGGCGTCTCCAAGGCCTCCACCCTGGCCCTCTGCTGCGCCGAGCGCGGCATCTCCGCCGAGGAGGTCGTCGCCTTCGGGGACATGCCCAACGACATCGAGATGCTCAGCTGGGCGGGCCGTTCGTACGCGATGGGCAACGCGCACCCGGACGTGATCGCAGCCGCCTCCGGCCGTACGGTCGCCAACAACGAGGACGGCGTGGCCGCCGTCATCGAGCGGATCCTCGCGGGCACGCTCGACGACTGAGCGGGGCCTGCCCGGCCGAGCAGCGGCCTCTGACAGCGGCACCCACAGAGGCCGCCACCAGAGGCCGCCCCGGGAGCCGCCACCAGAGCCGCTCAGCGGCCGCCTACAGGGGCGCCTGCCACACCACCGTCGTACCGCCGCCGTCCTCGCCGAGGCCCGGTCCGCACCAGCTCGACCCTCCCAGCGACTCCGCGCGCCGCGCCAGGTTGCGCAGTCCGCTGCGCCGCCCGCCCTCCGGGATGCCGACGCCGTCGTCCGCGACCGAGAGCCGGACGCCGGCGGTGCCGTCCGGGAGTTCGACGCCCGAGTCGACCACCACCTCGATCCTGGTGGCCTGCGCGTGCCGGAAGGCGTTGGACAGGGCCTCGCGCAGGGCCGCGATGAGGTTCTTGCCGGTGAGTTCGCCGACCGTCGAGTCGATCACGCCGAGGAAGCGGTGCGCGGGCTTGAAGCCGAGCGGCACGGCGGCCATGTTGATCTCCCGCAGCACGCGGGTGCGCAGCCCGGAGGGCGCCTCGGCGGGGCCCTGCTGGAGGGCGAAGATGGCGGTACGGATCTCCTGGATGGTCACGTCGAGTTCGTCGACCGCCTTGCCGACGCCCTCGCGCACCGCGGGCACGATCGACTTCCGCTGGGCGCTCTCCAGCATCATCCCGGTGGCGAAGAGCCGCTGGATGACCAGATCGTGCAGGTCACGGGCGATCCGGTCGCGGTCCTCGTAGACGGCGAGCCGCTCCCGGTCGCGCTGGGCCTCGGCCATCATCAGGGCGAGCGCCGCCTGCGAGGCGAACTGCGTCCCGAGCGTCCGCTCGGCCTCCGTGAACGGCCGGGCGCCACGCGCGCGTGGCGTGGCGAGCGCGCCGAGCACCCGTCCGCCGCTCTGCAGGGGCAGCAGCATGCTGGGGCCGTACTCGGCGGCGACGCGGCTGATCATGCGCGGGTCGGTGGACGCGTCCTCCACGAACACCGCCTCGCCCTCCAGGAGTCGGTCCACCACGGCGCTCTCGGGCGGGATCACCACGCCCAACGACTTGGTCGGCGCGTCGGAGGAGACGGCGACGATCTCCAGGCCCCCGTCCTCGGCCGGCAGCAGGACGATCCCGGCCGCCGCGTCCGCCAGCCTGCGGGCCTGCTCGGCGACCACCGTCAGGGCGTCGTCCGCGTCGCCGCCGGAGAGCAGGGCGGTGGTGACGGCCACGGAACCGTCGATCCAGCGTTCGCGCTGCCGTGCCGCCTCATAGAGCCGGGCGTTGCCGATGGCGATGCCCGCCTCGGTCGCCAGGACCCGGACCATGTGGACGTCGTAGTCGTTGAACTCGCCGCCGTCGGTCTTCTCCGCCAGGTAGAGATTGCCGAAGATCTCGCCCTGGACCCGGATCGGTACCCCGAGGAAGGTCCGCATCGGAGGGTGGCCGGGCGGGAACCCGGCGGAACGGGGGTCGGTGGACAGATCGGCGAGCCGGATCGTCTGGGGGTCACGGATCAGCGCCCCCAGCAGCCCCGCGTGCCCGTCGGGGCGCCGCCCGATCCGGCGCGCGACCTCCTCGTCGACACCGAAGGTGACGAAGTCGGAGAGGCCCTTGCCCTCCTCGTCGACGACGCCGATCGCCGCGTAGCGGGAGCCGGCGAGTTCGGCCGCCGTCTCGCAGATGCGGTCGAGCGTGGAGTGCAGTTCGAGCCCGGTACCGACCGAGCGCATGGCCTCCAGGAGCTGCGGCACGCGCGCGGTGAGCTCTGTGGACAGCCCCTGGAGGCTGCGGGTGGCCTGGGTGGCGGCTTCCAGGGGGTCCGGGAGATCAGGCACGGCGGCGGTCATGGGCTTGAGCCTAGTAAGTCCTATTTGGCGAGAAAAGTCGGGCGCTCCGATGGCGCGCTCGTCGCCTGCCCCGGCGTCTGTCCCAAAGCCCCCGAAGCCCGGCCCGGAGTCTGTCCCGGAGCCCGTCCCACCGGCCCTCCCGGCGCGACCAGCAGGTCCGTCTCGCGCTCCTGCTCCAGCATCCGCCGCAGCGGCCCCTCGGCCCGTGCCAACTCCGCGTACGGTCCGCGCTGCACCGTACGGCCCTCGTCCAGGACGACCACCTCGTCGACCGCGTCGAGGCCGTGCAGCCGGTGGGTGATGAGGACCGTCGTGCGGCCCTCGGTGGCCCGCAACAGGTCGTCGGTGAGGGCGTCCGCCGTGGCCAGGTCGAGGTGCTCGGCCGGCTCGTCCAGGACGAGGACCGGGAAGTCGGCGAGGAGCGCGCGGGCGAGCGCGAGACGCTGCCGCTGCCCGCCGGAGAGCCGCGAGCCGTGCTCGCCGACCAGCGTGTCGAGACCGTCCGGCAGGCCCTCCACCCAGCCCAGGAGCCGCGCCCTGCCCAGGGCCCCGCGCAGCTCCTCATCGCTGGCGCCGGTACGGGCCAGCCGGAGGTTCTCGCGGATGGAGCTGTCGAAGATGTGGGCGTCCTGGGCGCAGAGACCGACGAGGCGGCGGACGTCGTCCCCGTCGAGTTCGGTCGCCTCCACTCCGCCGATCCGGTACGAACCCGACTCGGCGTCCAGGAAGCGGAGCAGCACCTGCGCGAGCGTGGTCTTGCCCGACCCGGACGCCCCGACGACGGCGACGCGCCGCCCGGCCTCCAGGGTCAGGGCGAAGCCGCTGAGGGCCTCGGTCCGCTGCCCCGCGTGGCGCGCGGAGAGACCGCTGACCTCCAGCGGGAAGGGGTTCGCCGGCGCTGCGGCGGGCCGCTCGGGCTCGTGCACGGGGACGGGGGCATCCAGGACCTCGTACACCCGCTCGGCGCTGCGCTTGACCCGCTGGCGGTACTGGACGGCCAGCGGCAGTCCGGTGACGGCTTCGAAGGCGGCGAGCGGGGTCAGGACGACGACGGCGAGCGTCACGCCGTCGAGGCGGCCTTCGCGGACCGCCTGGACACCGACGAACGCGGCAGCGGCCACCGTAAGACCGCAGGCGAGCGCGGAGAGCCCGGCCCCGATCGCGGTCGCGGCGGCCTGCCGGGAGGCGATGGAGGTGAGCGTACGGTCGGCCCCGCGGGCCCGGTCGATACGGCCCTTCAGCGCTCCGGCGACCGTCAGTTCGGCGCAGCCGCGCAGCAGGTCGACGACCGTGACGGTGAGGGCGCCCCGGGCGGGGGCGAGCTGACGCTCGGCGCGACGGGCGATCGCCCCGCTCAGCAGCGGTACGGCCACACCGGCGGCGAGCAGACCCACGGCGAGGACGGCCCCGGCCTCGGGCAGCAGCCAGGCGGTGAACCCGACGGAACCGACACCCACGACGAGGGCCGCGCCCGCGGGCAGCAGCCAGCGCAGCCAGTAGTCCTGGAGCGCGTCGACGTCCTGGACGAGCCGGGACAGCAGGTCACCGCGTCGGCTGCGGCGCAGCCCGGCGGGGGCGATGCGCTCCAGGCGCCGGTAGACGGCGACCCGCAGCTCCGCGAGCATCCGCAGCACGGCGTCGTGGGACACGATCCGCTCGGCGTACCGGAACACGGCCCTGCCGATGCCGAACGCCCGCGTCGCCGTGACGGCCATCATCAGATAGAGCACCGGGGGCTGTTCGGAGGCCCGGGAGATGAGCCACCCGGACACCGCCATGAGCCCCACGGCCGAGCCAAGCGCCAGACTGGCGAGCAGCAGGGCGAGCCCCATCCGCCCGCGCAGCTCTCCGGCCATGGCGCGGACCCGCCCAAAGACCGAACGCGCGCCCGCCCCGTCGACATGGTCACCTGCGACGGACACTTCGGAACCGACAGACCTGACAGAACCGGCGGGACCGGCGGAACCAGCAGCAGGCACGCCCTCACCGCCAGGCTCCAGCACCTCGTCCGGACCCCCCACCCACCCAAGCTCGACCACCCGGTCCGCGACCGCGAGCAGCGCCGGGCGGTGTACGACCAGCAGGACCGTACGGCCGGCCGCGAGTCGGCGGACCGCGTCGACCACGGCCGCCTCGGTCTCGCCGTCCAGCGCCGCCGTGGGCTCGTCCAGGAGCAGCAACGGCCGGTCGGCCAGGAACGCGCGGGCCAGAGCGAGGCGTTGGCGCTGACCGGCCGAGAGACCCGCGCCGTCCTCGCCGATCGGCGTGTCCACGCCCTCCGGCAGAGACCCGACGAACCCGTCCGCACCGGCGTCCCGCAGGGCCTCCCGTACCGCCTCGTCGGAGGCGTCCGGGCGGGCCAGCCGGATGTTCTCGGCGATGGTGCCCGCGAAAAGATACGGCCGTTGCGGCACCCAGGCGATCCGCGACCGCCACTCCTCCACGTCCAGCGAGCCGAGCTCCGCGCCCCCGACACGGACCGAACCGCCCGCCTCCGGTGCGGCGAAGCCCAGCATCACATCGAGGAGCGTCGACTTGCCGACGCCGCTCGGCCCCACGAGGGCGACCGTCTCACCGGGTTCCACCACCAGCGATGCCCGGTCCAACGAGGCCTCGGAGCGTCCCGCGTGACGAACAGTCACGTTCTCCAGCTCGATACGGGTCGAGGACGGCACCGCGCCGGTGCCGTGCTCGGGCGCCGGGGCCTCCAGTACGTCGAAGATCTCCTCGGCGGCGGCCAGCCCCTCCGCCGCCGCGTGATACTGCGCCCCCACCTGGCGGATGGGCAGATATGCCTCGGGCGCCAGGACCAGGATGACCAGTCCCGTGTACAGGTCCAGCTCACCGTGGACTAGGCGCATGCCGATGGTGACCGCGACCAGCGCCACCGAGAGCGTCGCGAGGAGTTCCAGGGCGAAGGAGGAGAGGAAGGCGATGCGCAGCGTCTTCATCGTCGCCTGCCGGTACTCCGACGTGATGGCGCGGATCGACTCGGCCTGCGCCTTGGCGCGGCCGAACACCTTGAGCGTCGGGAGCCCGGCAACCACGTCGAGGAAGTGGCCCGAAAGGCGTGACAGCAGCTTCCACTGCCGGTCCATCCGGGCCTGGGTGTACCAGCCGATGAGGACCATGAAGAGCGGGATGAGCGGCAGGGTGACGACGATGATCGCCGCCGAGATCCAGTCCTCGGTGACGATCTGGGCCAGGACCGCCACGGGCACGACCACCGCGAGCCCCAACTGCGGGAGATAGCGCGAGAAGTAGTCGTCGAGCGCGTCGACCCCGCGCGTTGCGAGGGCGGCGAGCGAGCCGGCCTTCTGGCCGCTGAGCCATCCCGGCCCCAGCGCGGCCGCCCGGGCCAGCAGCCGGCCCCGCAGTTCGGACTTGACCGCCGCGCTGGCCCGATGGGCGGCCAGCTCGGTCAGCCAGGAGACCAGACCACGCCCCGCCGCCACTCCGGCGAGCAGCAGCAGAGGCGTGGTCAGGTCGGAAACCGACAGGCCCTTCTGGAAGGCACCCACCACCACCTCGGCGATGAGCATCGCCTGGGCGACGACCAGCGCCGCCCCAGCCAGGCCGAGCGCCACGACCGCTCCGAGGAAGAAGCGGGTGGCCCTGGCGTACCGGAGCAGACGCGGATCGATCGGTTTCACGTGAAACATCCCCCACTAGTGAGCGGCGTCAGGCGCGATGTGCTGCGTGCCGATCCGCTTGCGGAACACCCAGTACGTCCAGCTCTGGTAGAGCAGCACCAGCGGGGTGGCGATCGCGGCGCACCAGGTCATGATCTTCAGGGTGTACGGGCTCGACGACGCGTTCGTCACGGTAAGACTCCACTCGGGGTTGAGCGAAGACGGCATGACGTTCGGAAAGAGGGTGAAGAAGAGCATCGCCACCGCCGCGGCGATCGTGATGCCCGAGAGCGCGAACGACCAGCCCTCGCGCCCCACCTTGATCGCCCCGATGGCGCCGACCAGCGCCACCACGGCGACGAGCATGACACCCAGGCTCCAGCCGTCACCCTTGTCCACCTGGGTCCAGATCAGGAAGCCCAGCGCGAGGACGGCCGTGACCAGTCCCAGCTTCAGCGCGAGCGCCCGCGCCCGGACCCGGATGTCCCCCACCGTCTTGAGCGCGGCGAAGACCGTGCCGTGGAAGGTGAAGAGGGCGAGCGTGACCAGGCCGCCGAGGATCGCGTACGGGTTGAGCAGGTCCCCGAAGGTGCCGACGTACTCCATGTCCGCGTCGATCTTCACGCCGCGCACGATGTTGGCGAAGGCGACGCCCCACAGCACGGCGGGGATCAGGGAGGTCCAGAAGATGGCCTCCTCCCAGTTGCGCTGCCAGTTCTCGTCAGGACGCTTCGCCCGGTACTCGAAGGCGACACCGCGGATGATCAGGCAGACCAGGATGATCAGCAGCGGCAGGTAGAAGCCGGAGAAGAGCGTCGCGTACCAGTCGGGGAAGGCGGCGAAGGTCGCGCCGCCCGCGGTCAGCAGCCACACCTCGTTGCCGTCCCAGACGGGCCCGATGGTGTTGATCAGGACCCGCTTCTCCGCGCGGCCGCGGGCGAGCAGCTTGGTGAGGACGCCGACCCCGAAGTCGAATCCCTCCAGGAAGAAGTAGCCGATCCAGAGGACGGCGATGAGTACGAACCAGACGTTGTGGAGTTCCATGCCTCGATCTCCTGAGCCTCAGTACGAGAAGGCCATGGGCCGGTCGGGGTCACGGTGGTCCCCGCCGATCTTGGTGGGCGGGTTGAGGTCGGCCTCGGTGAGCTCGGGCGGTCCGGCCTTGACGTACTTCACCAACAGCTTGACCTCGATCACGGCGAGCACCGCGTAGAGCAGGGTGAAGACGATCATGGAGGTCAGGACCTCGCCCTGCGAGACACCGGGGGAGACGGCGTCCCTGGTGCGCAGCACGCCGTAGACGACCCAGGGCTGTCGGCCCATCTCGGTGAAGATCCAGCCCCACGAGTTGGCGATGAGCGGGAAGGCCATGGTCCAGAGGGCGACGATCCAGTACCACTTGGTGAACCGCGGGCTAAGCGCCTTCCGCTTGAACAGGACGAGGTTCGGCACCTCGTCCTCACCGGTCCGCATCCCCGGCGCCAGCATGAACTTCTTCCTGGTCAGCCAGAGGCCGACCAGGCCGATGGCCAGCGAGGCCATGCCGAAGCCGATCATCCAGCGGAAGCCCCAGTACGCGACGGGGATGTTGGGCCGGTAGTCGCCGGGACCGAACTTCTCCTGCTCGGCCTTGTTGATGTCGTTGATGCCCGGGACGTACGAGGTGAAGTCGTCGTTCGCCAGGAACGACAGCAGCCCGGGAATCTCTATGGCCACCGTGTTGTGACCCTTGTCGACATCGCCGTACGCGAAGATCGAGAAGGGAGCGGGTGCTTCGCCGTCCCACAGCGCCTCAGCCGCGGCCATCTTCATCGGCTGCTGCTTGAACATGACCTTGCCGAGCAGGTCGCCGCTGATGGCCGTGCCGAGTCCGGCGATGATCAGGGTGATCAGGCCGAGCCGCAGCGAGGTCCGCATGACCGGGACGTGCTTCTTGCGGGCCAGGTGGAAGGCGGAGATGCCCACCATGAACGCGCCACCGACCAGGAACGCGGCCGTCATGGTGTGGAAGAACTGGGTGAGCGCCGTGTTCTGCGTCAGAACCAGCCAGAAGTCGGTGAGCTCGGCCCGCCCGCGCTCCTCGTTGATCCGGTAGCCGACCGGGTGCTGCATCCAGGAGTTGGCCGCGAGGATGAAGTACGCGGAGAGGATCGTGCCGATCGACACCATCCACATGCAGGCCAGGTGGATCTTCTTCGGCAGCTTGTCCCAGCCGAAGATCCACAGGCCGATGAACGTGGACTCGAAGAAGAACGCGATCAGCGCCTCGAAGGCGAGCGGCGCACCGAAGATGTCTCCGACGAAGCGCGAGTAGTCGGACCAGTTCATGCCGAACTGGAACTCCTGCACGATGCCGGTGACGACACCCATCGCGATGTTGATCAGGAAGAGCTTGCCCCAGAACTTCGTCGCCTTGAGGTACTTCTGCTTCTCCGTCCGCACCCAGGCGGTCTGGAGACCGGCGGTGAGCGCGGCGAGAGAGATCGTCAGGGGGACGAAGAGAAAGTGGTAGACGGTGGTGATGCCGAACTGCCATCGCGCCAGAGTCTCTGGCGCCAGAGCTAGGTCCACGTCGTCATTCTCCTTACATCGCCGTAGGCACAACGGCAGTTTGCCCCTTTAATCCCACCCATTACGGGAGGAATAGAGACACGCTTGTGAACGCGTTCACATTCACAAGCATTATGGCTCATACGAAATCCGTACGTAAGACCGGGGTACCCCTACTCGAGGGTCACCCCTTCCCCAGGCCTTCAACATATTGTTGAATCTGGGGCATGACCCTTCGGATCCGCATCTCCTGGCCCGCCGGACACACCACGGCGACCCTCCAAGAAACCCCCACGAGCAAGGCGCTCGCGGGGGCTCTCCCGATCGTCTCCACCGCCCACACCTGGGGCGAGGAGGTCTACTTCGACACTCCGGTCTCCACCGCCGTCGAGGCCGGCGCGCGGCAGGTGGTGGAGCCGGGCACGGTCGCCTTCTGGACCGAGGGCGACGCCCTCGCGCTCCCCTACGGCCCCACCCCGATATCCCGGGGCGACGAATGCCGGCTCGCGAGCCCGTGCAACCTGCTGGGCGCGCTCGACGGCGACCCCCGCGTCCTGGCCACCGTCAGGGACGGCGACCCGATCCGCGTCGAGCGCGCCGAGCCCTGACCGCACCGACCGGCCGGCGCGAGCCGGCACGCTTCCGCCCCGACCGCGGTCAGGCGTCCCTGCGGAAGCCCTCCGCCGTCTTCAGGAACAGGTCGTTCGCCTCGCTCTCACCGATCGTGACGCGCACGCCCTCCCCCGCGAACGGCCGCACCACCACGCCGTGCCGCTCGCACTCCGCCGCGAAGTCCAGCGTCCGCTCGCCGAGCCGCAGCCAGACGAAGTTCGCCTGGGTGTCCGGCACGGTCCAGCCCTGGGCCACGAGCCCCGCGTGGACCCGCGCGCGCTCGGCCACCAACGAGCCGACCCGTCCGAGCAGTTCGTCCTCGGCCCGCAGCGAGGCCACCGCCGCGTCCTGCGCCAGCTGACTCACGCCGAACGGCACCGCCGTCTTGCGCAGCGCCGCCGCCACCGGCTCATGGGCGATCGCGAAGCCGACCCGCAGCCCCGCCAGGCCGTACGCCTTGGAGAAGGTGCGCAGCACCGCGACGTTCGGACGGTCGCGGTACAGCTCGATGCCGTCCGGGATCTCCGTGTCACGGACGAACTCGCGGTACGCCTCGTCGATGACCACCAGGACATCGGAGGGCACCCGGTCCAGGAACCGCTCCAGCTCGGCCCTGCGGACCGCGGTGCCCGTGGGGTTGTTCGGGTTGCACACGAAGATCAGCCGGGTGCGGTCGGTGATCGCCGCGGCCATCGCGTCGAGGTCGTGCACCTCGCCGTCGGTCAGCGGCACCTGCACCGAGGTCGCCCCGCTGATCTGCGTGATGATCGGGTACGCCTCGAAGGACCGCCAGGCGTAGATGACCTCGTCGCCCGGGCCCGAGGTGGCCTGAATCAGCGACTGGGCCACGCCCACCGAGCCCGTGCCGGTCGCCAGGTGCGTGAGCGGCACCCCGAAGCGGTCGGCGAGCTCGTTCATCAGACCGGTGCAGGCCATGTCCGGGTACCGGTTGAAGGCACCGGCAGCGGCCACCGCGCTCTCCATCACACCCGGCAGGGGCGGATAGGGGTTCTCGTTGGAGGACAGCTTGAAGGCGACCGGACCGCCCGCGGCGGCCGGCTTGCCCGGCTTGTAGGTGGGGATCCCGGCCAGTACGGAGCGCAGCTTCGGGCCGCCTTCGCCCGCCCCGCCCGTACCGCCGGCTCCGCCCACTCCTGCGGTGTCGCTCACTGCGCTCACTGTGGTCCTCCTCGACCGTCCGTACCACCAATACTCCTCACCTTATGAGGATTCGCCTCCGCTGCGAATGGGCTGTGGACAACGGATGGCGGAAGCTGTGGACAAGTGGGGGAGCGCGCGATCGGGTGGCGTGCGCTGGTGGCGGGCGCCGTGGCGCGCGTCGCCCGTAGAGGTGAGTTGAGACCTCTTCGAGACATGGACCCCCTGGTAGGCCCATACGGGTCGACGACCATAGATCACACGCGAGACCCCTTAACTCCCTTATCTTCGCAGGCAATTGAGGGTTCTCGATCATGCAGAAACGTGCCTGTCAACGAGTGAATATGCGAGCGTCCCAACCACCCGCCCTCGCCCTACTATCGGCTCGCCATGACAGCAGCAGGGAAGCACCAGGTGAGCCGGGCACAGACCCGGGGAAGCCGGCAGGGGCGAGCGGGCATCCGGGATGTGGCCGCCGCCGCCGGGGTCTCCATCACGACTGTCTCCGACGCGCTCAACGGCAAGGGCCGGCTCCCGGACGCCACCCGCCGCCACGTCCGCGAGGTCGCAGACCGGCTGGGCTACCGCCCATCCGCGGCGGCCCGCACGCTCCGCACCGGCAAGTCGGGCCTCATCGGCCTGACCGTGACCACATACGGGGATGAACCTTTCACCTTCACCGAATTCGCGTACTTCGCGGAGATGGCCAGAGCCGCCACATCGGCCGCGCTCGCCCGGGGCTACGCCCTGGTCATCCTGCCCGCGACCTCCCGCCATGACGTCTGGTCGAACGTCGCCCTCGACGGCACCGTCGTCATCGACCCCTCCGACCACGACCCGGTCGTCACCGAGCTCGTCCGCCAGGGCCTGCCCGTCGTCTCCGACGGACGCCCCGCCGGCACCCTCCCGGTGACCGCCTGGGTCGACAACGACCACGAAGCCGCCGTCCTCGACCTCCTCGACCACCTCGCCGACGCCGGCGCCCGCCGGATCGGCCTCCTCACCGGCACGACCACCGACACCTACACCCGCCTGTCCACCACCGCGTACCTCAACTGGTGCGAGCGGGTCGGCCAGGACCCCGTCTACGAGGCCTATCCGGCGCACGATCCGTGCGCGGGCGCCGTCGCGGCCGACCGGCTGCTCGCCCGCCCCGACCGTCCCGACGCCGTCTACGGACTCTTCGACCCGAACGGAACCGATCTGCTGGCGGCAGCCCGCCGCTACGGACTGCGCGTACCGGACGATCTGCTGCTGGTCTGCTGCAGCGAGTCGACCGTCTACGCCAACACCGAACCGCCCATCACGACCCTCTCGCTCAAACCCCGCCGGATCGGCACGGCCGTCGTCCAACTCCTCATCGACGCCATCGAGGGGATCGACATCGACGGACCGGTCGAGCAGGTGATACCGACCGAACTCATCGTCCGGACGTCCTCCCAGAGGCGTTCGCCGCGAACGACGGTCAGCCCGCCCCGGTCTCCCGCGAAGGACTGAGGGTCGGCTCCGGGGCCGTGCCGGGCACAAACTCCGGCCCGGCCCTGCTCCGACCCTGGACCAGACCTTCTCAATTCGGGCGAAACAACCGGTGAACCCGGAGTGGACCCGGATTCACCACCCCTGGTGCGTCACACAGGCGGACCCTCATTCCTATGATGGGCGCACGACATCGTGGACCACCCCGACCAGGCCGGTCCGCGATGTGCAGGGCATCGCGACGGTGGTGGAGGGGTCGATGACTCAGGGGGCCGGGCAGGAACCCGTGGTGCGCACGGCGACATTGCGTGACTTCCGCGTACCGCCGTACGCCCGCGTGCCCGTGCAGGGCCAACGCCTGGAGCCCCCTGCGGGGCATCCCGTCGTACCCGACGAGATCGTCCGGCCCGTCGCCGACCCCACCCTCCACCTCGGCCTCGGCACCTCCGCCCGGTCCCCCCTCACGCCCCCGGTCTCGCTCTCCGCGGCCCTTCCCGGCCACCCCGGGAACGCCTTCCCGGACGACGAGTTCCCCGAGGGCTACACCCCCACCGAGCGCGACCTCCCGGTGATCAACCGGGGAGACACCGTCCAGGTCCGCGTGGACCCGGTCCCGTCCCCCGCGCCCGCCCCGGCCGCCGACGAGGGCCCTGGCCCGCTCTACGTGGTCGGCGACGTCCACGGCTACCTCGACGAACTCGTCGCCGCCCTGCGCGAGCAGGGACTCATCGACGAGGCCGGCGCCTGGTCCGCGGGCAACGCCCGGCTCTGGTTCCTCGGCGACTTCACCGACCGCGGTCCCGACGGCATCGGCGTCATCGACCTCGTCATGCGCCTGTCCGCGGAGGCCGCCGCCGCCGGTGGCTACTGCAAGGCCCTGATGGGCAACCACGAGCTGCTGCTGATCGGCGCCAAGCGCTTCGGGGACACCCCCGTCAACTCCGGTGCCGGCACCGCCACCTTCCAGGCCGCCTGGCTGCTCAACGGCGGCCAGAAGCACGACATGGACCGGCTCCAGGACGTCCACATGCAGTGGATGTCCCGGCTCGACGCCGTGGTGGAGGAGGACGGGCATCTGCTCATGCACTCCGACACCACCGCCTACCTGGACTACGGCAGCACCATCGAGGACGTCAACGAGACCGTCCACGAGACCATCAACCGGAACGACGCGGACGAGGTCTGGGACCTGTTCCGCAAGTTCACCAAGCGCTTCGCCTTCCGTGACGACGGCGGCCCCGAGGCCGTCCAGGAGCTCCTCTCCACCTACGGTGGCAGCCGCGTCGTGCACGGTCACAGCCCCATCCCGTACCTCCTGGGCCAGGTCGGCACCGAGGACGGCGAGGGCGGCTCGGGCCCAGGCGTCGACGGTCCGCACGTGTACGCGGACGGGCTGGCGATCGCCATGGACGGCGGTGTGACCATGGCCGGAAAGCTGCTGGTCGTCCAACTCCCCCTGCATGGCTGACGCATAACGCTGCGCATCCGGGGAAGTCGATTTCAGGAAACCCCCTGTCACCCTGTGCCATAACCGCAATACCATCGGATCATCCGTAGCAGGCTCTCCTCCGTTTCCGCCCAACCGACCGTAAATCCCACGGTCAACGCGGCCCTACGGAGCATCGGGGGATGCACATGAACGTGGCTCCGCACCTGCTGACCGAGGACCGTGCCGAGTACGAGCGCATCCTCGACGACGCACTGCGCAACGCGTACGACCATCCAGATCTCGCCGAGATCGGGAAACGGCTCACGGCCGGCCAACTGCGCACGATGGCGCTGAGCGCGACGGCCCTGATCACCGCCGCGGCGGCGATCGAGTACGACCACTTCGTGAAAGTCCGCGAAGAGGTCCGGTCACCGAGCGGTACGAGCGTGATGGACGCCGTCCTGACGGCGGACGGCGACGGGGCGAGCGGCGGCCCGGGAGCGGGCATCGTCGCGATCGTCACCGTCCTCGCGCCGGTCCTCGCCGGACCTGCCGCGCTGATATTCCTGCTGGTCGGCGCCGTGCTGAAGGTGCTCGCACCCACGCTCACCGTCGCCGACACCCTGCTGACGGCCGGCTGGTTCTTCGGGGCCGTCGCCGCCGCCGGCCTGTTCTGCGCCGCCGTCGGGCTGCTGGTCACGGCGCTGCGCAACCGCTCCACGGAAGTGGCCGCGAGCGACCCACCCGGTACGGAAGCGGACGACGAGCTGTCCCGGGCCAGGGAGGCCTGGCGCCGCGCCCTGCTGGAACGGGGCATTCTGCCGTTCCTGCGCGAGGCCCTGGCCGCCCCCGGACCACCCGACCCACCGTCCGTGCCGCCGCCGCGCACCGACCGCATACCGAAGATCGGCTACAGCGGACCGGACTTCTCCAGCCCGAACGAAGGCGCGTCCGGAACGCGCCCCACCTTCACGAGCCCCAACTTCACCGGGCCCGACTTCACGAGCCCGGACTTCACCGGCCCCGACTACACCGGCCCGGAGATCGGCCCTTCGGAACGCCGACCGGACTGAGCCGGAGCAGGGGAACGGCCACCGGGTTCACACGGACGAAGTCCCGGATCGGGGCGAAGGGGCCCGCGATCCCCCCGTGGGTCGCGGGCCCTTGCGGCTACTGCTCCGCCAGCGGCAGGTAGACGCGGTTGCCGGCCGCCGCGAACTCCTTGGACTTCTCCGCCATCCCGGCCGAGATCTCGTCCGCCTTGAGGTCGCCGCCGTGCTCCCGGCGGATGTCCTGCGAGATCTTCATCGAGCAGAACTTCGGACCGCACATCGAGCAGAAGTGCGCGGTCTTCGCGGGCTCGGCCGGCAGCGTCTCGTCGTGGAACTCACGGGCCGTGTCCGGGTCGAGCGCCAGGTTGAACTGGTCCTCCCAGCGGAACTCGAACCGCGCGTCCGACAGCGCGTCGTCCCACTCCTGCGCCCCCGGGTGCCCCTTGGCCAGGTCCGCGGCGTGCGCCGCGATCTTGTACGTGATGACGCCCGTCTTCACGTCGTCGCGGTTCGGCAGGCCCAGGTGCTCCTTGGGCGTGACGTAGCAGAGCATCGCCGTGCCCCACCAGGCGATCATCGCGGCGCCGATGCCCGAGGTGATGTGGTCGTACGCGGGCGCGACGTCCGTGGTCAGCGGGCCGAGCGTGTAGAACGGCGCCTCCTCGCAGATCTCCTGCTGGAGGTCGATGTTCTCCTTGATCTTGTGCATCGGGACGTGCCCGGGGCCCTCGATCATGGTCTGCACGTTGTGCCGCTTGGCGATCGTGTTCAGCTCGCCGAGCGTGCGCAGCTCGGCGAACTGCGCCTCGTCGTTGGCGTCCGCGATCGAACCCGGGCGCAGGCCGTCGCCGAGCGAGTACGTGACGTCGTACGTCGCGAGGATCTCGCAGAGCTCCTCGAAGTTCGTGTAGAGGAAGTTCTCCTTGTGGTGCGCGAGGCACCAGGCGGCCATGATCGAGCCGCCGCGCGAGACGATACCGGTCTTGCGACGGGCGGTCAGCGGGACGTACGGCAGCAGCACGCCGGCGTGGACCGTCATGTAGTCGACGCCCTGCTCGGCCTGCTCGATGACGGTGTCCTTGTAGATCTCCCAGGTCAGCTCCTCGGCCTTCCCGTCGACCTTCTCCAGGGCCTGGTAGAGCGGCACGGTGCCGATCGGCACGGGAGAGTTGCGCAGCACCCACTCGCGCGTGGTGTGGATGTTGCGGCCGGTGGACAGGTCCATGACCGTGTCGGCGCCCCACTTGGTCGCCCAGGTCATCTTGTCCACCTCCTCCTCGATGGAGGAGGTGACAGCGGAGTTGCCGATGTTGGCGTTGACCTTCACCAGGAACCGCTTGCCGATGATCATCGGCTCGATCTCCGGGTGGTTGACGTTGGCCGGGAGTACGGCACGCCCCGCCGCGATCTCCTCCCGTACAACCTCGGGAGAGACGTTCTCGCGGATCGCGACGTACTCCATCTCCGGGGTGATCTCGCCCCGGCGGGCGTACGCGAGTTGAGTCACGGCCTCGCCGCCGCGACCCCGGCGGGGCAGGCGCGGGCGGCCGGGGAAGACGGCGTCGAGGTTCTTCAGCCCACCGCCGCGCGGCGAGGTGTGCTTGATGCCGTCGTCCTCGGGACGGACCGGGCGGCCCGCGTACTCCTCGGTGTCACCCCGCGCGATGATCCAGTTCTCGCGCAGCGGCGGCAGGCCCCGCCGTACGTCGGTGTCGATGGTGGGGTCGGTGTACGGACCGGACGTGTCGTACAGCGTCACGTCCTTGCCGTTGGTGAGGTGCACCTGCCGGACGGGCACCCGGAGGTCGGGGCGCGAGCCCTCGACGTACCCCTTGTGCCAGCCCGGCTTGCGCTCGTCCTGGCCGGCGTTCTCGCTGGTGGCAGGCGTGCGTGCATCCTGAATGGTCATGAGACCGATCTCCCTACGCCGGCATTACCCGGTAACAGGTTCGGCGGTCGGCGCAGCCTCCTCCCGTACGTACGTCCAGTACGCGCGTACGGTGATCAGCGCCCTCTCAGCCCGGTGCTCCGAGCTCCCGCGTGTGCAAAGGTGTCACCACGCTAGCGTCAATCCGGCCGTGCTGAACAGTGGGCCCCCGCCGTTCTTGCGATGATCGGTCGGTGACTTCCTCGCAGCAGACCCCAGAACCCGACGGTCATGACGGCCGTGGCGCCCCTGGCGACGCGGGCCACGGGCACGGCCACTCGCACAGCCATGGGCCGGCCGCACCCGTCTCCCGGCATCTGCGCAGGGTCATCGCCGCTGTCCTGATCCCGTTCGCCACGGCGGTGGTGGTCGGGCTCGTGGTGCTGTGGCCGGGCGGCGCACCGGAACACGAGCGCACCGGTGTCGGCTTCGACCGGCAGACGTACCAGGGCAAGGTCGTCTCGGTGGAGCAGGTCGACTGCAGCGACGTGAACGCCGCTCAGGTCCCGCCGACCGGCGACACCTCGACCCCCGAGGGGCGCGAGGCGGTCAACGCCCAGCAGGGACAGTGCGAGAAGGCGACGATCGAGGTCACGAGCGGTCCGGACAAGGGCCGTACGTTCATCGAGATCGTGCAGCCGGACGCGCCGCGCCAACTGGACGACGGGCAGGGCGTGGTGGTGGCGTACGCGCCGGACGCGCCGCGCGACCTGCAGTACTCGGTGACGGACGTGAACCGCAAGGTCCCGCTGGCGGTGCTCGGCCTGATCTTCGCCGTGGCGGTCGTGCTGGTCGGCCGGATGCGCGGGGTGATGGCCCTGATCGCGCTCGCCATCAGCTTCATGATCCTGACCTTCTTCATCCTGCCGGCGATCCTTCAGGGCTCGAATCCGCTGGTGGTGGCGGTGGTCGGATCGAGCGCGATCATGCTGATCGCGCTCTACATGTGCCACGGCCTGTCCGCCCGCACCTCGGTCGCGGTGCTCGGGACCCTGATCTCGCTGCTGTTGATCGGACTGCTCGGCTCGTTCTTCATCAGCTGGGCCTCGCTGAGCGGCAACACGGACGACAACACCGGCCTGATCCACGGCCTCTACCCGGACATCGACATGTCCGGTCTGCTGCTCGCGGGCATCATCATCGGTTCGCTCGGTGTCCTCGACGATGTGACGGTGACGCAGACCTCGGCGGTGTGGGAGCTGCACCAGGCCGATCCCCGTCTCGGCCCGCGCGGTCTCTACCGGGCGGGCATCAGGATCGGCCGCGACCACATCGCGTCCGTGGTGAACACGCTGGTCCTCGCGTACGCCGGCGCGGCCCTGCCCCTGCTGCTGCTCTTCTCCATCGCGCAGAGCAGCGTGGGGACAGTGGCCAACAGCGAACTCGTCGCGGAGGAGATCGTCCGCACGCTGGTCGGTTCGATCGGTCTTGTCGCCTCCGTTCCGGTCACGACCGTTCTCGCCGCGCTCGTGGTCTCGGCGGACCGGCCGGGTGGGGCGGGCGTGGCGGGCCGGACGGGCGGCGCCGGCTCGCCGGGCTCGCTGGAGAAGCGTTCATCCAAGCCCCCCAGGGGCGGGCGGCGCCGCCGCGCGAAGTGACCGGTCAGCCGGCGTTCTCCTCCGCGAGGATCCGGCCGAGCGCCGCCTCCAGGTTGTCCTCGAAGTCGCCAAGTGTCCGTTCCTGACCGAGCGGGACCAGCTTGTCCGTACGGTCGAGGAAGGCGACGAGCGGCGGAGCGCTGGCCCGGAACAGGGCCCGGTCGCTGCCGACCTGGAGCCTGATGGCGACGTCCGAAAGGGCCTCGGGGTCGGTCGGGGCGATGTGCACGTCGCCGTCGCCGCTCGGTCGGTTGATGCCGTCGAGCAGCAGCTCCCGGCCGAACGCCCAGGTCACGGGCGCGTCTCCGGGAAGGTGGAACGTCATCCGCACCGCGTAGGGATCCCGGGTCTCGTACCGCAGTTCCACCGGGATCCTGAAGGAGAGCTCCTCGGAGACGAGGAAGCTCATCAGGACCTCGGCTTGGACCGACTCTCGCATCATGTACCCCGCAGTCGATGGAGCAGTTGTGTAAACACGGCTGCTGAAAGCTGTTATCAAAACGGCCAGGAATGATCCCCCATGGCCCTCTTGACGCAATCGTGCTGGAAGGGCTAGCAGATCACAAGGAGTGATTTTTCAGATACTGATAGAGAAAGCGAAGGAACTGAGGAGCCTTCCAATCTCATTGCGTAGCCGATCGACTGCGGGCAGCAACCGTTCTTCCTGGTGAAGGGGGAGGGAAATGGCCATCGCGGCCGCCGTGGACCCCGCCGTGATGGGGATCGCGGCACAAACTGTGCCGAGCGCATATTCCTGACGCTCCACCAGGGGCTCCATTCGCCCCATACCGCCCAAACGCTCCAAAAGGGCACTCTGGTTACGCACCGTGTACGGAGTGATGGCTTCGACCGGATGGCGGTCGAGGTGGTCTTGACGACTCTTCAAATCCAGTTGGCTGAGCAGGCACTGCCCGATCGCGTGTGCGTGCCCCGTCTCGCGGAAGTCGGCCCACTCGTCCACGGCCGGCGCGGCGGGGGTGTCGGCGACAGCGACGAGCTCGATCTCGCCCTCGCGGTAGATCGCGAAGTAGATGGGGACCCCGATCTCGTCGCGCCAGTGCGCGAGGGAGTCTTCGATCTTGGTGCGACGATTCTGCAGAACTCCGCCACCGGCGAGACGCCCTGCTGCGTCGCCGAAGACGAACACACCCTTCTCGCGGCGTAGATAGCCCTCGTGCGTCAGGGTGCGGAGCAGGTGGTACGCGGTGGGCAGCGGGAGTCCCGCCTCACGCGCCAGTTGCTTGGCAGGGGCCCCGTCCTCGTGGGAGCCCACGGCCTCCAAGAGTCTCAGCGCCCGCTGCACCGAGCCGATCAGCGTAGGAACGGCGGACTGCGTAGCCGTGGCCAAAGGTCACCCCCAGGCGTGACGACGGGTGCCGTACACCCGCCCGCGGGGGCCGCCCCCGCGCGCCCGCCGCGGCCTGGGAACCGGTGGGGTCCGGTGACGGACCCGCCCGAGACACATGGACACCCGCGGATCAGCGCGGAAGTTGGCCAGTTTTCCCCGGGGCGGCAGAGATTTGCCACCCTAATGGCAGCTCCAAGACCTGACCCCGGATTCCAGGGGCGCGTCCCTCGGCCGGGCTAACGCCCGGCCGACGCCCCGTACCGGCAGGTAGATCGTGCTACCAGTCCTCGCGCGAGGTCGAGGAGGACATGAACTTCCGTACGACGTAGATCAGTCCACCGACCAGGGCGACGAAGACCAGCACCTTGAAGAGCAGACCGATCACGAACGTCGCGACGCTCATGATCAGGCCACCGAAGACGAACAGGGCGATGACGGGTATGGCGACCCACTTCACCCACCAGGGCATCCCCGCGAGAATCTCTCGAACCGCCATCGTGCTTACCTCATCTCCCGCAGAGTCCGTCCCGCGCAGTCTGCGCCGGACACCTTCGATGCTAGGTGCGGCACCTGCGCCACGGGGGCCTCGGAGCCCTTGTTCTCCCCTGATCGACCCCCTAGGGGGAATTCAGCCCTCCGGCGGCGAGAAGACCACCATGACCCGCAGGTCCTCGGTGATGTGGTGGAACTTGTGGGCCACCCCGGCCGGCACGTAGACGACACTGCCCCGCGCGACCTGCGTCGTCTCCATGCCCACCGTGATCGCGGCCCGCCCGCTCACGACGAAGTACACCTCGTCCTGACTGTGCGGCTGTTGGGGGTCGAGCGCGCCGGCGTCGAGCGCGTACAGACCGACAGACATGTTCCGCTCGCGCAGGAACTGGAGGTACGCGCCGTCGTTGGCGGCGCGCTCCGCCTCGAGTTCGTCCAGCCGGAATGCTTTCATCGTGCGTTCGCCCCTGCCATTGGCCCGATCATGTCTGCCACGATCAGACACATGAAGAATTTTGTAGTCAAGACACTCGCGAATGCGGGCGCCCTGGGAGTGGCCGTCTGGCTGGTCCCGGACATCGACCTGACCGGTGACAGC
This sequence comes from Streptomyces sp. NPDC058579, assembly GCF_042718575.1. Lineage (NCBI taxonomy): Bacteria > Bacillati > Actinomycetota > Actinomycetes > Kitasatosporales > Streptomycetaceae > Streptomyces > Streptomyces sp. NPDC058579. Next base: position 449,000 of record NZ_JBHXPI010000001.1, on the reverse strand, counting down.
ACCCCCGACAAGGCCTGGACCCTGATACTCGTCGCCCTGGTTTTCGGGCTGGTGAACTTCTTGGTGAAGCCGATCGTCAAGCTGATCTCGCTTCCGCTGTTCATCCTCACCCTCGGCCTGATCACGCTGGTCATCAACGCGCTGATGCTGATGCTCACCTCCTGGCTGGCCGACACGATCGGCCTGGACTTCCACGTCGACGGCTTCTGGACCGCAGTCCTCGGCGGCCTGATCATTTCCGTCGTCTCGTGGGCGCTCAACGTCGTGCTCCCCGACGGGGACTGAGTGCGCACGATGACCTACCGCGTCTGTTTTGTCTGCACGGGCAACATCTGCCGCTCGCCGATGGCCGAGTCCGTCTTCCGCGCCCGCGTGGAGGAGGCCGGCCTGGCGGACACCGTCGAGGTGGACAGCGCGGGCACCGGCGGCTGGCACGAGGGCCACGCCGCCGACCCGCGTACCGTCGCCGTCCTGGAGGACCACGGCTACGCCTCGGGGCACACCGCCCGCCAGTTCCGCGCTTCGTGGTTCCCCGCGCTCGACCTGGTCATCGCCCTCGACGAGGGGCATGTGCGGGAACTGCGGCGGCTCGCCCCGACGCCCGAGGACGCGGCGAAGGTGCGGCTGCTGCGGTCGTACGACCCGGCGGCCGACGACCTCGACGTGCCGGACCCGTACTACGGCGGGACGGACGGCTTCGAGGAGTGCCTGGAGATGGTGGAGGCGGCGAGCGAAGGACTGCTGGCCGCCGTACGGGAGAGTGCGGAGGAGCGGGCGGTATGAGCACGGACGCGTATGACGGCGCCGAGGACCTCGGCGACATGGGCGACATCGGCGCCGTCGGCGACGGGACACGGGTGGTTCGGGCGGGGCTCCCCGAGCCGGTGAAGTACGAACCGACCCTGCCGGGACCGGTCTTCGCCGCCCACTTCCATCTGCCGGGCGACCCCACCGGCCCCTATACGTACGGGCGGGACGAGAACCCCACCTGGACCCATCTGGAACGCGCCATCGGCGAGCTGGAGGCGCCGGGGGAGCCGGGCGTCGAGACGCTCGTCTTCGCCTCGGGCATGGCCGCCATCTCCGCCGTCCTCTTCTCCCAGTTGAAGACCGGCGACGTGGTCGTCATGCCGGCGGACGGCTACCAGGCGCTGCCGCTGCTCCACGAGCAGCTCAGGGCGTACGGGATCGAGGTCCGCACCGCGCCCACCGGCGGCGACGCCCAGTTGTCCGTACTGGAGGGAGCGCGGCTGCTGTGGATCGAGACGCCCTCCAACCCCGGGCTCGACGTCTGCGACATCCGCCGCCTAGTGCGCGCGGCACACGAGGGCGGGGCGCTGGTCGCCGTCGACAACACCCTCGCCACCCCGCTCGGCCAGCGGCCCCTGGAACTCGGCGCGGACTTCTCCGTCGCGAGCGACACCAAGGGGATGACCGGACACGGCGACATCCTCCTCGGCCATGTCAGCTGCCGCGATCCACGACTCGCGGCGGAGGTACGGCGCTGGCGCAAGGTCGTCGGCGCGATCCCGGGCCCCATGGAGGCCTGGCTCGCCCACCGCTCCCTCGCCACGCTCCAGCTTCGCATCGACCGCCAGTGCGCCTCCGCGCTGGCGCTCGCCGAGGCCCTGGGCAAGCGGGACGAGGTCACCGGGCTGCGGTATCCCGGGCTGCCGGACGACCCTTCGCACGCGGTGGCGGCCGCGCAGATGCGGCGCTTCGGGCCCGTGGTCTCCTTCGTGCTTCCCGATCAGGACCGGGCCGAGCGGTTCCTCGGCGGGCTGCGGATCGTGGACGACGCGACCAGCTTCGGCGGGGTGCGCTCGACGGCCGAGCGGCGCGGAAGGTGGGGTGGCGACGCCGTGCCGGAGGGCTTCATCCGCTTCTCCGTGGGGGCGGAGGACCCTGAGGACCTGATCGCGGACGTCCTGCGCGCCCTCGACGCGGCGGGGGTGGACGCGGCCCGCTGAGTGGGCGCCCGGGGATTCGGGGCGCTGAGCGGGCGCACGCGGAGTCGGGGGGGGGGGGGGGGGCCCCCCCCCCCCGGCGCAGACGCCCCCCCCCCACAAGCGCCACAACCCCCCACCCCACCACAAATGAAGAAGGAACAGGC
>NZ_JBHXPI010000001.1:280109-446877 GCF_042718575.1 Streptomyces sp. NPDC058579 | reverse complement strand
GGGGGGCGCGGCGGGGGCGCCCGGGGCGGGGGGGCGCCCCCCCCCCCCCCCCCCCCGCCCCCCCCCCCCCCGACTCATTTGCGCGGAGAACCGCCTGACCAAGGCTAGTTGACTCTGCGTCAGTGTCCAATCACGGTAGCGACAGAGACCTATCGACTTATTTATAGTTGGACGGTCCTGAGGCGCCGTCAGCCGACCGCCTGAGTCGAACGGCCGCACCGGCCGGGAGGGGGCGGACATGGATCTCGCCCTGCTGCGCACCTTCGTCGCGGTGCACCGGGCCGGCTCCTTCACCCGCGCGGCAGCGCTCCTCGGGCTCTCCCAGCCCGCGGTGACCAGCCAGATCCGCACCCTGGAGCGGCAGCTGGGCCGGCCGCTCTTCCTCAGACAGGCCCGTGGGGTCACCCCCACCACCATCGGCGACGAGCTCGCCCACCGCGCCGCACCGCACCTGGACGCGCTCGTGGAGATCGCCGAGACCGGTCTGGACGAGCAGAACGGGGTCCGCACCCTCCATCTCGCCGGGCCTCCCGAGTTCACCTCGGCGCGCGCCCTGCCTGCCCTCACCCCGCTGGTCTCCCAGGGGCTCGCCGTGCGGGCCGCCTTCCCCGCCACGACGGAGGAGATCCTGGACGGGCTCGCGGCCGGCCATCACGATCTCGCCATCGCCACGGCCCGCCCGCGCGGTGGGCTCTTCGGCTCCACGCCGCTCTGCGACGAGGAACACGTACTGGTCGCCGCGCCGCGCTGGGCCGCCCGGCTGGCGCCCGACATGCTGCTGCGCAAGGACGCCGTGGTCCTGGAACAGCTGCCGGTGGTGGAGGTGCACGAGTCGCTGCCCTTCGTGTCCCGCTACTGGGCGGCCGTCTTCGAGACCAAACCGGCCGCGGCCGCCACCGTCGTGGCTCCCGACCTGCGGGCCGTCCTGGAATCGGCCGCCGCCGGGGCGGGCCTGGCGGTCCTGCCGCGCTATCTCTGCGAGGAGGCGTTGGAGCAGGGCCGCCTCGTGGCGCTGCTCGATCCGCCGGTACCTCCGCTGCGGACCTACTTCCTGGTCGTCCGCGCCGGAACGCTCGCGCTGCCGCATCTCGCGAGGGCCCACGAGTGGCTCCTGCGGGCTTCCGGAGCCTGGTGAGTTTCAAGACACCTGCGGCGGGCCATTTTCTCCCCATGACCGAACGTCCTGTGGTCAAGCGCACCGCACGCGCCATCCTGCTCGATGGAAACGACCTCATCCTCATCAAGCGCACGAAGCCTGGGGTCGATCCCTACTGGCTGACGCCGGGTGGCGGAGTCGAATCCTCCGACACCACCGTCGTCGAGGCCCTGCACCGCGAGGTGCACGAAGAACTCGGCGCCAAGATCACCGATGTGGTCCCCTGCTTCGTCGACACCGTCGAGCACATCGTCGACGGCGGTGTCTCGGGAGTGAAGGTCCAGCACTTCTTCGTCTGCCGGCTCGAATCCATGGACCCCTCGCTGCGGCACGGGCCCGAGATCGACGAGCCGGTGGGCGAGTACGAGATCGTCCGGGTGCCGTTCACCCGGATCGGCATCGCGGCCGTCCACCTCGTGCCGCTCTCCCTGCGTCACTACCTGGACGGCAACATCGAGGGCGTGCGCGCGATGCACGCGCCGGATCTGGGGTAGGCCGGCGGCCTGTTCGAGAGCCTGGGCTAGGAGGCGAGATCCGCCAGGAAGTCGTGGCGGATCCGCTCCGCCGGGATGCCGATCCCCCGCAGGGTGTCCACCCCGCGCCGGACCATGCCGGGCGGGCCCGACAGATAGGCCTCGTACTCGTTCCACGGGCCGTACCGGCGCACGGCGTCCGGCAGTTGTCCCTGGTCCTCGGTGATCGGCCGCACCGACAGCCAGGGGAACGTCTTCTGGAGCCGCATCATCGTGTCGATGTCGTACAGGTCGTGGTCGCTGCGCGCTCCGTAGAACACCTCCACGGGGCGCCGGTCCCCGTGTTCGGCGACGTCCTCGACCAGCGCCTTGATGGGGGCTATGCCGGTGCCGCCGCCCAGACAGAGCAGGCCGTTGTCCGTGGAGTGGTCGACGGTCATCGATCCGGCGGGCGGGCCGAGACGCAGGACGTCGCCGGGTCGCGCGTGGTGCACCAGGGCGTTGGAGACCCAGCCCGCCGGCACCGCCTTGACGTGGAGCGAGAGCAGCCCGTCGGGTCGGGGCGCCGAGGCGAAGGAGTAGTGCCGCCAAATGCGCGGCCACCAGGGGGTCTCCAGCGTCGTGTACTGCCCGGCCAGGAAGGAGTACGGCTGGTCGGGGCGGAGTGTGATCACCGCGATGTCCGGCGTGCGCAGATCGTGCGAGACGACCTCGGCGTGCCACCAGGCAGGCGCATGGAGCTCGTTCTCGGCCGCCGCGTCGATCATGATCTGCGAGATCGTGGTGTACGTCCGCACCCAGGCGGCTTCGGTCTCCGCGTTCCAGGTGAGGGTGGCGTACCGGACCAGCGCGCCGATCAGCGCCTCGCCGACGGCCGGATAGTGGGTCGAGCGGGTCCCGTACTTGCGGTGCCCACGGCCCAGGTTCTGGAGGTACTCGGTGAGGACGGGGGCGTTGTCCATGTGCTCGGCCGCCGTCAGCAGCGCCTTGAGCAGGCGATCGCGCTGGGTGTTCATGGCCACGGGGAACATCGCGCGCAGCTCGGGGTGGCGGACGAAGAGCAACGCGTAGAAGTAGGAGGTCACCTTGTCGGCGACGGGCGCGATCTCGGCCAGGGTGCGGCGAATGAGGATCGCGTCGGGGGAGGGTCCCGGGGCTATCCGGGGCGGTGCCTCGCCGTCGTCGTGCACGGCCTCTTCCATCGTGTGCCTCGCCTCGCGCCTGCGGCTCTTGTCGTCGCAGCTTGACAGCTTCGGCCACCGGTTCGGACAGAAAGTGGAATTCTCGGGCATTAGCCCCGCGACTACGGCTAGGCTGCGCCCTTTCGGACCAGGTCGTACGCCTCTCGCAGATCGCTCCCCGCGTAGGCATGGCGCGACAGACCGGCCAGGTGGTGGTCGGCGTTGACGGCCACGGTGACCGGCACGGCGGCGAAGAGCTGCGCGTCGGACATCGAGTCGCCGTAGGCCACACAGTCGGCCAGACCTAGTCCGTACTCCGCACAGAGATGGCGCGCGATGCTCACCTTCGCGGCCGCGTCGAGGATGCCCGGCCGGTGGATGGGCTCGGTGAACGGCACCGACGGCCAACGGGAGCCATGGGCCGCATCGGCCCCCCAGTCGAGGAGTCGCTCGACGAAGAAGTCCGGCGACAGCGAGATGACGGCGCAACGCCCGCCTTCGGCGTGGATCTCCGCCCAGACCTCGCGAATGCCGGCCAGCCAGGGGGCTCCCTCGAAAGCGGCCGTGACCTGCTCCGGCGTGAGGGCGGACCAGAGCGCGTGAGCCTGGACCGCGAATTCGTCGGGTGTCATCCCGTTCACCAGGAACCCCCGCTCCAAGGCGGCGATCTCCTCGGTCAGTCCGAGCTGGCGTGAGATCTCCACGGCGGCCGCCGACCCGCGGATCAGTGTGCCGTCGAGATCGAAGAGATGCAGCCTGCCTCGGCCCATGGAACGCGTCATGTACGCCGAGGCTAGTACGTGCGGTTACTCCCGTCGTCAGACGCGGGACGACGGGGCGGGGCGGCACGGTGTTTCACGTGAAACATCTCCAGCGGCCCGCTCGGCGGGCTCTCCTCGTCGTCCATGTCTCCGTCTCCGTGGCGTGGCTCGGGCTCAGCGTGGGACTGCTGACGCTCGGCATCGCGGCCTACGCCACGGGCGACCCCTCGCTCACCGAAGCGGCCTACCGTGCGATGAAGGTGTTCGCGGACTGGTTGCTCGCTCCGATCGCCGTGGCGACCCTGGTGAGCGGACTGGTGCTCTCCTTGGGTACTCCCTGGGGCCTGGCCCGGCACCACTGGGTCTGGATCAAGTTCTGGATCACCCTGGCTACTGCGGCCGCGACCGTCTTCGCCCTGCGGCCGGAGATCGTGCACGCGGCGACGGCCGGCGTGCGCGACCCCAGTCTCGTGGCGGCGCCGACGGTCTCGACGGCGGCCTATCTCTTCATGACCGCGATCTCGGTGCTGAAGCCCTGGGGGCTGACCCGCCGAGGCCGCCGCCTCCGGGTATCGGTCACTTCCCGTAAAACGGTGGACGGACGATCACTGGGTCGGACAGCCTGAGTGTCATGCCGATGTCGCCCGCCCCGCTCGACCAGCTCCCCATCCGGATCCTCACCCCCGAAGACGTCACCGTCTGCGCCGACCTCTCCGAGGACCGGGGGTGGCCTCGCGAGGAACACAAGTGGAACCTCCTGCTGACCGCGGGGACCGGCTACGGCATCGACGACCCCGACGGCAAGGGGCTCGTGGCGGCCGGCGTGGTCACCTCGTACGGGCCCGGGCTCGCCGCGATCGGCATGGTGCTGGTCGCCGAGCGGTACGCCCGCCGGGGTGTGGGGCGCCGGATGATGGAGCACGTGATCGCGGGGGCCGGAGACACCCCGCTCACGCTCCACGCGACGCCGAACGGGCAGCCGCTCTACGAGCAGCTGGGTTTCGTCCAGACCGGCCGCGCCGAAATGCTCCGAGGCCACTTCACGGCGGTGGAGCCGGCCCCGGAAGTCTCGACCCGGGCCGCCACCGCCGAGGACCTCCAGACAATCCTCCGCCTGGACACCGAGGTCTTCGGCCTGGACCGCACGCATATGCTCACCCGTCTGCCGGCCTTCGCGGACCAGCTCCGCGTCGCTGACGAGGGCGGTGAGATCACCGGCTTCGCGGCGGCCTGGCCGAACATGGACACCCATGTCATCGGCCCCCTGATCGCCCGGGACACGGCCACCGCCCAGGCCCTCGTCGCCTCCCTGGCCGCTGCCACGGACCGCCCCTTCCGCACGGACATCGACGTACGCCACGAGGCCTTGGTGAGCTGGCTCAAGGCGAACGGGCTCGCCCCGGTCGCGTTCAACGCGGTCATGGTGCGCTCCCTGCCCGACCTGCCGGGTGACTGGCGCCGCAGGTTCGCCCCGCTCAGCGTCGCGGCGGGATAGGCCCGGGACAGACCCCGGAGGGAGCCCGTCCGAACCCGGGGCCGGAGCCGAGATAAAGCCGGGGTAATTGCACACGCGGGCTTTTGCATTCTTCGTCTACTCTGGGAGAAGCCGCTCCGGACCGAGGAGAGACCATGACCGCGACCGACCCTGCTCTCACCGCCCTCTCCCAGGGCTGGTGTGCTCTCTCTCTGCTGCACGGCAGGATCGAGTCCCACATCGAGCGCGCACTGGAGTCCGGGCACGGGCTGAGCGTGCGCGAGTACTCGCTGCTCGATGTCCTCAGCCGCCAGCACAGCGGTCCGGGCGGCCACCTCCAGATGAAGCAGGTCGCGGACGCCGTCGTCCTCAGCCAGAGCGCCACCACGCGCCTGGTGACCCGCCTGGAGGACCGAGGCCTCCTCACCCGCTACCTGTGTGCCACGGACCGGCGCGGCATCTACACCGATGTCACCGAGTCCGGCATGAAGCTGCTCGCGGAGGCCCGTCCCACCAACGACGGAGCCCTGCGCGAGGCCCTCGACGAAGCGGCGAAGAACCCGGAGCTGGCCCCCCTGGTCCGCGTCGTCGAAGGCCTTCACGTTCCCGCCTGAGCCGCGCCCGACCGGCGCTCTTCCGCCGGCCCGACGGGCGGCGAGGCGTACGCTGCGCCTCATGAGCGATCTTGAGATACGGCCCGCCACCACGGGCGACCTGCCGGCCATCGTCGCGATGCTCGCCGACGACCCGCTGGGCGCCCAGCGGGAGTCCCCCGAGGACCTCACTCCGTACACCGCCGCCTTCCAGCGGCTGGCCCAGGACCCCCACCAGCACGTGGTGGTGGCCGTGCGCGGCGGCATGGTGGTTGGCACCCTCCAGCTCACCGTCATCCCCGGGCTCTCCCGCCGTGGATCCACACGGTCGATCATCGAAGGCGTGCGGATCCACGCACAGGAGCGGGGCAGCGGCCTGGGAACGCGGCTCATCGAGTGGGCCATCGAGGAGTCCCGCCGCCAGGACTGCCAACTCGTCCAGCTGACCTCCGACACCACGCGCACGGACGCCCACCGCTTCTACGAGCGGCTCGGGTTCGAGGCCACCCATCTGGGCTTCAAGATGAACCTCTGACCTGGGAGGGCCGTGGTCGGGCCGCCACTGTTACCGACGAGGCGGTCGTCGGCCTCGGTGTTTCACGTGAAACATCCGACTCAGAGGCCGCGCCACCCCGCTTCATCCACTCCCCCCGGCACGGCGTCGCTCTGCTCGTACGGCTCGCGCGTGAAGACGAAGGACCCCAGATCGAGATGGCTCACCGAGCCGTCCGATCGCCGCACCGCCCGGAGGGTCTCGCCCAGGTAGTAACCGTTGAGGCCGACCCAGCCACCCTCGGGCAGGGCCCGGAAGGTCGCGCGCCTCCCAGGGCCGCGCAGTGGTTCGAGGGTCACACTCCGATCCGGCCCGAGACGCAGCCCGAACACCTGGGTCCCCCAATACCAGGGCCCTGTCAGCTCCAGCAGCTCCCGGTCCACCTCTGCCTCGGGGAGCGGCCGCCAGGGCTCGGGGAAGCGGGGCTCGGCCTCCGCCACGATCTGTACGAGTTCGCCGGCCACGGCCGCCATCGACGGCCCGGACGTGGCGTTGGCGAGCGTGACCGCCGCGATCCCGTCCTCGACACTCACCCAGAGGCACGCGACGAAGCCCGGCAGTGATCCGGTGTGGCCGACCAGCATCCGGTCGTCCCAGCGCAGCAGTTGGACGCCCAGACCGTAACCCCCCTCCTTGTCCCCGGCCCCCGGTGCCACCGCCGGCGTACGCATCTCCGCGACCGAGGCGGCGCCGAGGACCCGGTCGTCGCCCTGGGCGAGGAACCCGGCGAAACGGCAGAGGTCCTCGGCCGTCGACCAGAGCTGGCCGGCGGGCGCCATCAGCCCGAGGTCCTCGGAGGGCTCGGGGAGCATCACGTCGGCCCACGGGTGCACGGCCCAGCCACCGGCGTGCGGGGCGACCGGCTGGACGCTCGTCCGGGTCAGGCCCAGCGGCTCCAGGATCTCGCCGCGCAGCGCCTCCTCCCAGGAGACCCCCCGCACCGTCTCGACCAGCGAACCGAGCAGCGTGTACCCGGGGTTGGAGTAGTGGAAGTGCCGGCCCACCGGGTGGCGGAACGCCTCCTCACCGAGGACATCGGCCAACTCGGGCCGTACCGTCCCCGGCGTCCGCTCCCACCACGGCCCGGGGGCCTCCGCCGCGAGCCCGGCGCTGTGCCCGAGGAGCTGGGCGATGGTCACCTCGCCGACGCCCGTTCCCGAAAGGTGCTTCTCCAGCGGGTCGTTCAGGTCGAGCAGCCCCTCGTCGCGGAGGCGCATCACCAGGACGGCGGTGAACACCTTGGTGAGGGAGCCGATCCGGTACTGCGTGTCGGCGTCCGGGTCGTGCCCGTCGACGCAGCTGCGGGCTCCGCTCCACACCATCTTCCCGTCACGGGCGACGGCCCCGACGAACGAGGGCGCGCGCCCCTCTGACTGGGCGACAGCGACGCGGTGCAACAGAGCGCGTTCGGTACTGGGAAGCAGAGCTTCGAAGGGTGAGGTCATGAACCGATCCAACGCCGAGAGCGGTCGAGAGTCGACAACATTTCCCGTCGCATGCAGATCTCATCGCCGGGAGGTGCTCCGCCGCATCCCACCACCACGTCCCAGGCAACGGCATCCCCGCAGGTCAGACCCTCCTTGGCATCCCAGCGTCCCTGATGCCGCGCCACCGCTTGCCCCCACCTTCCTGGAACGGATTGTCTGTTGCCGAGCCGGACGGGAATGCCGACCGGCCGCGGATCACACCAGTCTCAGTACGGGGGAACCCATGAAGCTCACGCACGCCACCAAGACCCTCCTCGCCGGCCTCACGCTGGTCAGCACGCTCTCCCTGACCGCCTGCAACGGCGACACCACCCCCACGAAGGCGACCCCCTCGACCCCCTCCTCCAGCACCTCGGCAAGCCCCACGGGCGACTCGGCCAAGCCCTCACCCACCACCACGGATTCGGGCAGCAGCACCGACGGGAAGGGCAAGGGCGGCACCACCGCGGGCACCGGTTCGACCGGGAACTCTGCCGGGATCTGCCGAAGCGACGAGCTGGAGGTCACCGCTGTCGACAACACGATCGGCAAGGACGAGGAGGGCGTCGTCACCGTGCAGTTCAAGAACGGCGGCGGCCGCGACTGCACCATCAAGGGCTTCGCCGGTGTCGACCTCAGGACGGCGGCGGGCGACACAGTGTCCGTGCCCCGCAACGGCGACAAGCCCCGCTCGGAGGTCCTCAAGAACGGCGAGTCCGCCGCCTTCAACATCACGTTCCCGGTCAACACCAGCGGCGGCTCTGGCATCCGCCTGTCGAAGCTCCTGGTCACGCCCCCGAACGAGACGAAGACCATCACCCTCGACTGGCCCGCGGGCACCCTCCCGGTGGACAACCACGACGCCCCGAACCACACCCTCCAGATCACGCCCCTCGGCAAGGTCGGCTAACCCCTCCACGCACCCCCTGCGGCCGGTGACGCCGGTTACAGGGGGCTGTGGCACTCCGGCCCCACAGCGTGTCAGCTCACCGACGTGCAGGGCCTCGCAGCAGGTCGGCGACCGACCCGGGCAGTGGCTGCAGTCGCGGCGCCTGGGTGTCGTCCATGGCAATCGACAGCACGTTGGCAGGGGTCACCACGCCAGGGTAGTCACCGGGTGCAAGGCCCTACACAGGGAACCGTCACGTCTGCGCCATGTCCACGAAGCGGGAGTAGTGGCCCTGGAAGGCCACCGTGATCGTCGCTGTCGGGCCGTTTCGGTGCTTGCCGACGATGATGTCCGCCTCGCCCGCGCGCGGTGACTCCTTCTCGTAGGCGTCCTCGCGGTGCAGGAGGATGACCATGTCCGCGTCCTGCTCGATCGAGCCGGATTCACGGAGGTCGGAGACCATCGGCTTCTTGTCGGTGCGCTGCTCGGGGCCACGGTTCAGCTGGGAGAGCGCGATCACCGGCAGTTCGAGCTCCTTGGCCAGGAGCTTGAGGTTTCGCGACATGTCCGAGACTTCCTGCTGCCGGCTCTCGGAGCGCTTGCCGCCGGACTGCATCAGCTGCAGATAGTCGATGACCACGAGCTTGAGCCCGGCGCGCTGCTTGAGCCGACGGCACTTCGCGCGGATCTCCATCATCGACAGGTTCGGGGAGTCGTCGATGTACAGCGGGGCCTGCGAGACGTCCGGCATGCGGCGCGCAAGCCGGGTCCAGTCCTCGTCGGTCATGGTGCCGGAGCGCATGTGGTGCAGGGCGACCCGGGCCTCCGCCGAGAGCAGGCGCATCGCGATCTCGTTCCGGCCCATTTCGAGGGAGAAGATGACGCTGGGGAGGTTGTGCTTGATGGAGCAGGCCCGCGCGAAGTCCAGCGCGAGCGTCGACTTACCCATGGCGGGTCGGGCCGCGATGATGATCATCTGGCCCGGGTGCAGCCCGTTGGTGAGCTGGTCGAGATCGGTGAAGCCGGTCGGCACACCGGTCATCTCGCCGCTGCGCGAGCCGATCGCCTCGATCTCGTCGAGCGCGCCCTCCATGATGTCGCCGAGCGGCAGATAGTCCTCGGTCGTGCGCTGCTCGGTGACCGCGTAGATCTCGGCCTGCGCCGAGTTCACGATCTCGTCGACATCGCCGTCGGCCGCGTATCCCATCTGCGTGATCTTGGTGCCGGCCTCCACGAGACGGCGCAGCACGGCGCGCTCATGCACGATCTCCGCGTAGTACGCCGCGTTGGCCGCGGTCGGTACCGACTGGACGAGCGTGTGCAGATACGAAGCACCGCCGACCCGGGTGATCTCGCCGCGCTTGGTGAGCTCCGCGCCGACCGTGATCGGGTCGGCCGGCTCGCCCTTCGCGTACAGGTCGAGGATCGCCGCGTAGACCGTCTCGTGGGCGGGCTTGTAGAAGTCGTGGCCCTTGATGATCTCCACGACGTCCGCGATGGCGTCCTTGGAGAGCAGCATGCCGCCGAGGACGGACTGCTCGGCGTCGAGGTCCTGCGGAGGGACCCGCTCGAAGCCGGTCAGGCCGCCGTCCCACGGGCCGCTGTCGCTGCCCCGGTCGTGCTGGTCGTCACGGCCCCGTCCACGCCCACGGCCCTCGCCGCGGGGGCGGGCGACAGGGAGTCGCTCACTCGGTCCGCTGTCGGCTGCCCAGGGGTCGTCCAAGGGCTCGGGAATGCTCACCCAGCCACCTCTTCCCGTCCGCTCCGCGGACCTCGCCGTGCCACTCTTTCTTACGCCACGGCTCTGACAAACAAGAGGCTTTGACTCCGCTTCTGGCGCGTCGGGCGCCGGACCACGGTAGGCCCGCGGGCACCGTCAGCCAATCTGGTTATCCACAGGGCCTGTGGGTGAACGACCAGATGCTGTGGAGAACCCCGCCGAACCTGTGCACGGACCGGGGGACAGTCATGTGGACAAACTCATAGCGCACCCCGCAGCACCGCCCTGACCTGGACGTTTTCCATCCACGGGCTGTGGGGGAGAAAAACTTTTCCTTCCGGACCAAGATCAGAACAAACGGCGCACACCCAAGGCTCCACACCACACCGAGGTAAGGATCAGAACTGCATTGCATCTCTTACCTGTGGAAGATTAGATTTGGTCCATGACCCAGGCTCCCCCGACCCCCAAAGCCGTCCGTCGGCAGCACGACCGTGAGATCGTCACCCTCGCGCTGCCGGCCTTCGGCGCACTCGTCGCCGAGCCGCTGTTCCTGATGGTCGACAGTGCCATTGTCGGCCACCTCGGCACTCCCCAACTCGCCGGTCTCGCCATCGCCGCCGCGCTGCTCACCACCGCCGTCAGCGTATTCGTCTTCCTCGCCTACGCGACCACGGCCGCTGTCGCCCGCCGCGTAGGAGCCGGTGACCTCAAGGCGGCCATCCGGCAGGGCATGGACGGCATCTGGCTCGCACTCCTTCTCGGAGCCGCAGTCGTCGCCGCCACGCTGCCCACGGCCCCCTGGCTGATCGACATCTTCGGCGCCTCCGACACGGCCGCCCCCTACGCCACCACGTACCTGCGGATCTCCATCCTGGGCATCCCCGCCATGCTCGTGGTCCTGGCAGCCACCGGTGTCCTGCGCGGCCTCCAGGACACCCGTACACCGCTGTACGTGGCCATCGGCGGCTTCACCGCCAACGCGCTGCTCAATGTGGGCCTCGTGTACGGCGCCGGGATGGGGATCGCCGGCTCGGCCTGGGGCACGGTCATCGCCCAGTTCGCCATGGCCGCCGTGTACCTCGTCGTGGTCGTCAGGGGAGCACGACGCCACGGCGCCTCCCTGCGCCCCGACGCGGCCGGCATACGTGCCAGTGCCCAGGCGGGCGTCCCTCTTCTCGTCCGTACGCTCTCCCTGCGCGCGGTCCTGATGATCGCCACCGCCGTCGCAGCCCGCATGGGCGATGCCGAGGTCGCCGCTCACCAGATCATCCTGTCCCTGTGGAGCCTGATGGCCTTCGCGCTGGACGCGATCGCCATCGCCGGCCAGGCCATCATCGGCCGGTATCTCGGCGCCGATGACGCCGACGGTGCCAGACAGGTCTGCCGCCGCATGGTCCAGTGGGGTGCGATCTCCGGCGTCGTCCTGGGCGCACTCCTCGTCCTGGCCCGCCCGCTGTTCATCCCGCTCTTCACCGGCGATACGACGGTCCAGGACACCCTGCTCCCGGCCCTGCTCGTCGTCGCGGTCTCCCAGCCGATCGCCGGTGTGGTGTTCGTCCTGGACGGCGTCCTGATGGGCGCGGGCGACGGTCCCTACCTGGCCTGGGCCATGCTGCTCACCCTGGCCGCCTTCGCTCCGGTCGCACTCCTCGTCCCCGCCCTCGGCGGCGGGCTGACGGCGCTCTGGTGGGCGATGACGCTGATGATGACCGTCCGCCTGGTGACCCTCTGGGTGCGCTCGCGTTCCGGCCGCTGGATCGTCACCGGTGCCACGCGGTGAATGTTTCACGTGAAACGCCCAGGCTTGTGAGTCGCCAGGTCTGTGAAACGCCGTGTTTCACGTGAAACGGCGGAAGGGCCGCACCCCGAGGGGTGCGGCCCTTCCGTACTGCTGAGAGCAGCGTTACGCGGCGACGACCTCGACGCCGAGCTTCGCGGCAACCTCGGGGTGCAGACGCACGGACACCTGGTGCGAGCCCAGGGTCTTGATCGGCGAACCGAGCTCGACGCGACGCTTGTCGACGTCGGGGCCACCCGCGGACTTGATCGCCGTGGCGATGTCGGCCGGGGTCACGGAGCCGAAGAGGCGGCCGGCGTCGCCGGAGCGAACGGCCAGACGCACCTTCACGCCCTCGAGCTTGGCCTTGATCTCGTTGGCCTGCTCGATGGTCGCGATCTCGTGGATCTTGCGGGCGCGGCGGATCTGCGCCACGTCCTTCTCGCCACCCTTGGTCCAGCGGATCGCGAAACCACGCGGGACCAGGTAGTTGCGAGCGTAACCGTCCTTGACGTCGACGACATCGCCGGCGGTGCCGAGGCCAGAGACCTCGTGGGTCAGGATGATCTTCATCTTTCGGTCACCCTTCCCTTATCGCGCGGTGGACGTGTAGGGCAGCAGCGCCATCTCACGGCTGTTCTTCACGGCCGTGGCGACGTCACGCTGGTGCTGCGTGCAGTTGCCGGTAACGCGGCGGGCACGGATCTTGCCGCGGTCGGAAATGAACTTCCGCAGCATGTTCGTGTCCTTGTAGTCCACGTACACGGTCTTGTCCTTGCAGAACGCGCAGACCTTCTTCTTAGGCTTGCGCACAGGCGGCTTCGCCATGGTGTTTCTCCTGTGTGATCAAGAAGTTTGGGTACGAGCTGCCTTCGAGGGGAGTGCCCTAGAAGGGGGGCTCGTCCGAGTAGCCGCCGCCGCTGGAGTTTCCACCCCAGCTGCCTCCGCTGCCCTGCTGCTGGCCGCCGCCGGCCGGCGCGCTGGTCGCCCACGGGTCGTCGGCGGGGGCACCGCCACCACCCTGCTGGGCACCGCCGGAGTTTCCACCCCAGCTACCACCGCTGCCGCCCTGCGGCTGACCGCCGCCGTAGCCACCCTGGCCACCGCGACCGGTGGTCTTGGTGACCTTGGCCGTGGCGTTCTTGAGGCTGGGGCCGACTTCCTCGACGTCCAGCTCGTAGACCGTGCGCTTGACGCCCTCGCGGTCCTCATAGGACCGCTGCTTCAGACGTCCCTGCACGACGACACGCATGCCGCGCTGAAGGGACTCGGCGACGTTCTCCGCCGCCTGACGCCAGACCGAGCAGGTCAGGAACAGGCTCTCGCCGTCCTTCCACTCATTGGTCTGACGGTCGAAGGTGCGGGGGGTGGACGCGATACGGAACTTCGCGACCGCCGCACCCGACGGGGTGAAGCGCAGCTCGGGGTCGTCGACAAGATTGCCGACGACCGTGATGACGGTCTCGCCTGCCATTGGATGAACCTCTCGGCGGGATTGCTTCTGGCTGCTTGCTGCTACTCGAACCCGATGACTTCTGAGCTAGATGCTCAGTGGGTCTCGGGACGGAGGACCTTGGTCCGGAGGACCGACTCGTTCAGGTTCATCTGTCGGTCGAGCTCCTTGACGACCGCAGGCTCGGCCTGCAGGTCGATGACCGAGTAGATGCCCTCGGGCTTCTTCTTGATCTCGTAGGCGAGACGACGACGGCCCCAGGTGTCGACCTTCTCGACCTTTCCGCTGCCCTCACGGACAACAGAAAGGAAGTTCTCGATCAGCGGGGAGACAGCGCGCTCCTCGAGATCGGGGTCGAGGATGACCATCACCTCGTAGTGACGCATGTGGAACCCACCTCCTTTGGACTCAGCGGCCACGGTCGTTCCGTGGCAGGAGGGTCGTGATGCGTAAACAACGGTATCGGCCACCACTGACAATCACCCTCGACGAGCGAGGGGACCGTCTAGGTCCGGGAGGGACCTGGGCAGACACCGGTGCAGACCGTACAGAGTACCCGCACACCGGCTTCCGGTTGAAATCCACTGGTGAGGGGACGCAATCTGTACACAACGGATGTCGGCGGCGCTACGATGCGCCGCCGTCCGGCAGGCACGCCAGGAGGTGCCCCATGGCACAGGCAATGCAACCCGACCCCGGACACTCCCTCCTCGCCACCGACGGCAAGCCGCACGTCCTCCAGGACACCCTGGTGGCCGTGACGCTCGTGCTCGGCGCGGTGGCCTTCATCACCGCGATGTTCCACCACTTGCACGTGCTGAGCTCCTGGGCAGGGCTGCTCGGGATCCTCACGGGTGCCTTCGGGCAGTTCATCTCCGTGACGACCAGGGAGCGCTTCGCGCTGATCGTCGGGCTCGGCGCCTCGGCGGTGGGCTTCTACCTCGGCATGTTCTTCGGGGGCCTCGTCTGAGGCGTCCGGCTCGCACGCCGGCCCGAGGGACACACGTCCCATCGGGGCGCTCCCCGGTCACAGTAGGCTTCGGCGCGAGAGCCGGAGCCCCTGACCGATGGGGACACACCTGCCGAGGAGCGCCCCGCATGAGCCTGACCCTGAGGACCATCAGCCGTGAGCAGCATCTGGCATTCATCCAGAGCCAGCCCGCGGCGAGCCACTGCCAGGTCCCGGCGTGGGCTGATGTGAAGACCGAGTGGCGCTCGGAGAACCTGGGCTGGTTCGACAAGTCCGGCGAACTCGTCGGCACGGGCCTGGTCCTCTACCGCCAACTGCCGAAGATCAAGCGCTACCTGGCTTATCTCCCCGAGGGCCCGGTCATCAACTGGTACGCCCCGAACCTCGACGACTGGCTGCAGCCGATGCTCGCGCATCTCAAGCAGCAGGGCGCCTTCTCCGTGAAGATGGGCCCGCCGGTCGTCATCCGGCGCTGGGACTCCGCCGCCATCAAGTCCGGCATCCAGGACCCGGACGTGAAGCGCCTGAAGGACGTCGAGGCCACGCACATCGAGCCGCGTGCCTTCGAAGTCGCCGACCGGCTGCGGAAGATGGGCTGGCAGCAGGCCGAGGACGGCGGCGCCGGCTTCGGTGACGTCCAGCCCCGCTATGTCTTCCAGGTACCGCTGGCGAACCGTTCGCTCGACGACGTCCTCAAGGGCTTCAACCAGCTGTGGCGCCGCAACATCAAGAAGGCCGACAAGGCCGGCGTCGAGGTCGTCCAGGGCGGCTACGAGGACCTCGCCGAGTGGCAGCGCCTGTACGAGATCACGGCCGTCCGCGACCACTTCCGCCCGCGCCCGCTCTCGTACTTCCAGCGCATGTGGACCGTCCTCAACAACGAGGACCCCAACCGCATGCGGCTGTACTTCGCCCGCCACGACGGCGTGAACCTCTCCGCCGCGACCATGCTCGTCGTCGGCGGACACGTCTGGTACTCCTACGGCGCCTCCGACAACATCGGCCGTGAGGTCCGGCCCTCGAACGCGATGCAGTGGCGGATGCTGCGCGACGCCTACGCGATGGGCGCCACCGTCTACGACCTCCGCGGCATCTCCGACTCGCTCGACGAGACCGATCACCTCTTCGGCCTCATCCAGTTCAAGGTCGGCACGGGCGGCGAGGCCGTGGAGTACGTCGGCGAGTGGGACTTCCCGCTCAACAAGCTCCTGCACAAGGCGCTCGACATCTACATGTCGCGCCGCTGACGGCCCGGGCGTCCCGCCCGTAAAGTCGGACGTAATCTCGTAGGTCTCGTACATACCTTTGATACACCGCAGCCACCAGAAAGGTTCCGGGCCGGCCATGGCGCTCTCCCTCTACGTCGACACCGCTCGTTGGCGGGCGCACCAGAAGTCCGTGATCGACCAGTTCCCCGGCCTGATCCCGGTCTGCAAGGGCAATGGCTACGGCTTCGGCCACGAGCGGCTGGCCGACGAAGTCACCCGGTTCGGCTCGGACATGCTGGCCGTGGGCACCACGTACGAAGCCGCGAAGATCAAGGACTGGTTCGGCGGTGACCTGCTCGTCCTCACGCCGTTCCGGCGGGGCGAGGAGCCGGTGCCTCTGCCGGACCGCGTGATCCGCTCCGTGTCGTCCGTGGACGGCGTGCACGCCCTCGTGGGGGCGCGTGTGGTCATCGAGTGCATGAGCTCGATGAAGCGCCACGGCATCCTCGAGGAGGACCTGGGACGGCTGCACGCGGCCATCGAGGACGTCCGGCTCGAGGGCTTCGCCCTCCACCTGCCCCTGGACCGCACCGACGGCACGGACGCGGTCGAGGAGGTCATCGGCTGGATGGACCGGCTGCGGGCCGCCCGCCTGCCGCTGCACACCATGTTCGTCAGCCACCTGCGGGCGCAGGAGCAGGCCCGGCTCCAGCAGCAGTTCCCGCAGACCCGGTTCCGCGCCCGGATCGGCACCCGGCTCTGGCTGGGCGACCACGAGGCCACCGAGTACCGGGGCTCCGTCCTGGACGTCACCCGCGTCGCCAAGGGCGACCGCTTCGGCTACCGCCAGCAGAAGGCGGCCTCCGACGGCTGGCTGGTGGTCGTCGCGGGCGGTACGTCGCACGGTGTGGGCCTTGAGGCCCCCAAGGCGATGCACGGCGTCATGCCGCGCGCCAAGGGTGTCGCCCGCGCCGGCCTGGCGACCGTGAACCGGAACCTTTCTCCGTTCGTCTGGGCCGGCAAGCAGCGCTGGTTCGCCGAGCCCCCGCACATGCAGGTGTCGATCCTGTTCGTGCCGTCCGACGCCCAGGAGCCGAAGGTCGGCGACGAACTGGTGGCCCACCTGCGGCACACCACCACGCAGTTCGACCGCCTCGTCGAGCGCTAAGGCCTGCCGGACGGCCCCTGGCCCTCCCCCTGGGGTACGCCCCACTCCACGCGCGGCCCCTCCATTGCCGGGGCGGCCGCGTGCCGGGCGGGGTGGGCCGCCCTGCCACGTACGAAGACGTCCTCGGCGCCGTCCAGGACGCCCCCGGAGGGGTCGTCCGAGCCGTCCTGCCGGACCACGTCCCGTTCGGGCGCCAGGATGTCGCGTACGACCATGGCGCACAGGTACAGCGTGCCGAGCAGGTGCAGGACGATCGCGAAGTGGTAGCCGTCCGTCGGCAGTCCCTGCTTGTTGCCGCTGGTCGTGAAGGCCAGGTACATCCAGATGCCGAGGAAGTACATGACCTCGCACGCCTGCCAGATCAGGAAGTCCCGCCAGCGCGGCCGCGCGAGGGCCGCGAGGGGGATGAGCCACAGCACGTACTGCGGCGAGTACACCTTGTTGGTCAGCACGAACGCGGCCACGATCAGGAACGCGAGCTGCACGAACCGGGGCCTGCGGGGTGCCGTCAGCGCCAGGACGGCGAGTCCCACGCCGACGAGCGCCATCAGCAGCATCGTGTACGTGTTCGCGCTGCCGGGCGTGATCTGCTCGCCGGAGCGCTGGCTGATCAGCAGCCAGAGGGAGCCGAAGTCGACGTTCCGCTCTTCGTTGAACGTGTAGAACTGCTTCCATCCCTCGGGCGCCAGCAGCATGACCGGCAGGTTCACCACGAGCCACGCGCCGGCCACGCCGATCAGCGCCGTGCCGAACTCCCGCCACCGCCCCGCGCGCCAGCACAGCAGGAGCACCGGCCAGAGGATCAGGAACGGATAGAACTTGGCGGCGATCGCGAGGCCGAGCAGCACACCGAAGGCGAGCGGGCGGCCGCGTGACCACATGAGCACTGCCACGGACGTCAGCGCGACGGCCAGCAGGTCCCAGTTGACGGTGGCCGTGAGCGCGAACGCGGGGGCCAGGGCCACCAGGAGGGCGTCCCAGGGCCGCCGGCGGTGCGTACGGGCCACGGCGACGGCCATGACGGCCGCGCAGACCATCAGCATGCCCGCGTTGACCATCCAGTAGATCTGCTCGCGGTGCACCAGGTCGCCGCCACCGGGCGTGAGCCAGGCCGCGACCTGCATGAACAGCCCGGTCAGGACCGGGTACTCCAGGAACTCTATGTCGCCGCGCAGCCGGTCGAAGTACGGCACCAGGCCCTCGGAGAACCCGCGTCCGACGAAGAGGTGCGGGATGTCGGAGTAGCAGGCGTGGGTGTACTGGGACGTCGTGCCCCGGAACCAGGCCCAGTCGTAACAGGGGACCTTCTGCACCATGCCGAGCGCAAACATCCCGATGGCCACCAGTGCGATCACCCGCACCGGAGTGAGCGCCCCGCTGCCGAGCAGGGCCCGGCGGCCGATGGGCCCGCCGATCAGTGCGCTGCCCGCCGCGGCGACCTCGTCACGACGGGTGGGGCACACCAGCGCGGGGTCCTGCGGCCGGTCCTGCTGCGGACTCGTCTTGTGGAGGCTCGGCATGGGGACATCCTGCCGTACGTCCCTGAGAAACGGTGAGGGCCGCCGTACCCGGCGCCGTACGTGTGTGTACGGGTCGGATACGACGGCCCTCAGGGCCTTACCGGGCGGGTTCCGGCCGCCGGGTCAGTCGTTGCCCAGCCAGCCGTTTCCGCCGCCATTGGGTCTGCCGGTGGCGGTGTCAGTCGGTGTCGGTGACGTCGGTGTCGTCGGCGTCGACGGTGTCCCCGTCGGGCCTCCGTCGCTGCCACCGTTCTGCCCGCCGTTGTCGTTGCACGGCCAGTCCCACACGTCACAGGTCTTGCCCGGGTCCGGGGTGCTGCTGGGCGTCTGCGACGGCGTCTGCGAGGGAGTGATGGTCGGCGACGGGGTCTGAGACGGGGTCTCGGTCGGCGTCGGGGTCGGGCTGACGGCGCCACCACCGAAGACGGGCTCCGCGTCGAGGTCCTCCGGGTCCGGGAAGGACTCCTTGTCCATGCCCTCCAGCGCGTCGGTCATGTAGTCCTTCCAGATCTGCGAGGGGAAGGACGAACCGTGGATCTTGGGCTGGGCGCCGGTGCCGAACATCGACTCGAACTTGCGACCCTGCTTGGTCTCGTCGTCGTCGAAGCGGTACATGTCGATCGCGGTCGACAGGTTCGGCGTGTATCCCACGAACCAGGCGGAGTTGTTGCCGTCGGTGGTACCGGTCTTGCCGGCCACGTCGCGGCCCGGGATGGCAGCCTTCCGGCCGGTGCCCTTCGGGTTCTCGACGACATCACGCAGGACGTCGGTCACGTTGCTGGCGATCGCCGAGGAGAAGGCCCGGTCGGGCTTCGCGTCGTGCGTGTAGATGACCCGGCCCTTCTCCTTCACCTCCTTCACGGAGAACGGATCGTTGCGCTCACCGTTGTTCGCGAAGGTCGCGTACGCGCCGGCCATCCGGATCGCGCTCGGGTCGGAGATGCCGAGCGAGAACGACGGCACGTTGGCCTTGACCAGGGAGGACTCACGCAGACCGGCCTTGACGGCCGTTTCGCGGACCTGGTCGATGCCCACGTCCATGCCGAGCTGCACGTAAGGCGAGTTGGCGGAGCGGATCATCGCCTCGCGCAGGCTCATGGGGCCGTAGTTCGCGTCATCGTCGTTGACCTGCAGCCACTCCTCGCCGTTCTCGTTGTGCCAGACGGTGCCGTCGTAGTTCTTGATCTTCAGCTTGTTCTTGCCGGAGTAGCGGCTCTTGTTCGGGTCGACGATCGTGCGGGTGGATGCGTCCTGGCTGATGTCGAGCTTCGGATCCCGCACGCCGTATTGCATGGCCGCGGCCAGGACGAACGGCTTGAACGTCGATCCGACCTGCGCACCGGTCTGGTCGGCGTTGTTGGTGAAGTGCTTGGTGGCGTCCGCACCGCCGTAGATGGCGACGATCGCACCGGTCTTCGGGTCGACCGAGGCACCGCCGAACTGGACGTGTGTGTCCGTCTTCGGCCGCTTCTTGGGGTCGATGTGCTCGTCGTAGACCTTCTTGATGGAGTCCTCGAGCGCCTTGACCTTCTTCTTGTCGAAGGTCGTGTAGATCTCGTAGCCGCCCCGGGCGAGCTCCTTCTCGTCCATCCCCGGGTGGTTGTTGATGAAGTTGGCCTTGGCCGTGCTCACCAGATAGCCGATCTGGCCGGTCAGCTGGGCGTTCTTCTTCGGAGGCTGCACCTTGGGGAAGGCCGGGAACTTCGCCACGTCCGCCTGCGTGAGGTGGCCGTCCTTGACCATCTCGCCGAGGATCCACTGCCAGCGCTCAGTGGCCCGCTTCAGGTTCGCCCCGGGCGTCGCCTTGGGGTCGATCTCGGTGGAGCCGGCGGGGTCGTAGTAGGTCGCGCCCTTGAGGAGCGAGGCGAGGAAGGCGCACTCGCTCGCGTTGAGCTCCTTGGCGTTCTTCCCGAAGTACGTCCGCGCCGCGGCCTGGATGCCGTAGGCACCGCGTCCGTAGTACGCGGTGTTCAGGTAGCCCTCCATGATGTCGGGCTTCTCCATCTCCGTACCGACCTTGATGGAGATGAAGAGCTCCTTGACCTTCCGGGAGAGCGTCTGCGACTGGTCGTTGAGCAGGCTGTTCTTCACGTACTGCTGGGTGATGGTCGATCCACCCTGCGTCTGCCCGCCCTTGGCCATGTTCCACACGGCACGGCCGATACCCATCGGGTCGATGCCGGAGTCGTCGCGGAACGTCTTGTTCTCCGCCGAGATCACGGCGTTCTGCATGTCCATCGGGATCTCGCCGATCCCGACGATCTGCCGGTTGACCTCGCCACCGGTGGCGGCCATCTGCGAGCCGTCGGACCAGTAGTAGACGTTGTTCTGCGCCGTGGCCGCCTCATCCACCTTCGGGATCGCCACCTGGGAGTACGCGAAAGTCGCCGCGCCCATCAGGAGGCCGAGGAACGCCAGGCAGAGGCCCGAGACGAGCTTCCACGAGGGCACCCAGCGGCGCCAGCCGTACTTGTTGTGGCGCGGGTAGTCGATCAGCCGCTTCTTGCCGGGCGGACGGCCGCCCCCACGGCCGCGACCCGGGCCACCGCCCTGTCCGCCGCCACCGCCACCGCGCCGGCCACCACCGTGACCGCCGTGACCGCCCGCGTCGCCGTCGGGTGCACGTCGTCGGCCGCCGCGCTGGGCAGCGCGACGAGCCTCGGCACGCCCACCGTAGGGGCGCTCCTCTTCTCCGTACCCCGACGAAGGGGAACCGGTGCTGACGTCCCGTCCCTGGGCCGACCTGCGGCCCGTGGGCTGCTGGGCGGCGCGCCGGGCCGCCGCGCGGCCGCCACTCGGCGGCTGCGACTGCGGCATTTTGCGACGATGCTCGCTCATCGAACGACTACTCCTCGGGCAGGCGCGTACGCCTGGAAGCGGCAGTTGAGTTCCGGTCCCCCCGAAATGCGCACGGCCGGACCTCATCGGAGGCCCCTCCGTACCGCAGCCGATCACCCAGAGCACTGACGCCCTGCGGCGTCGCGCGGTTCCCGGTGGTCTGCATGCCGCAAGAGTACGCACGGCCAAAACCCTCCTAGGGCCGAAGTTCACCCCAAATCAGGCAAGTCGATTGCTGTGAATTGACGATGTGATGCCGGTCACCGTGGCCCCACTTGTCGCAGCAGTTCGGCCGTTCTATCGTCTGGATGTATCGAGTCGATACATCAGCACGGCATAAGGCACCCGCGAGCAGAGGAGGGCGACGGATGAGCAGACGCTCGGGAATCCTCGAGTTCGCCGTCCTCGGCCTGCTCCGTGAAGCGCCGATGCACGGGTACGAGCTGCGGAAGCGGCTCAACACCTCGCTGGGCATCTTCCGGGCCTTCAGCTACGGGACCCTCTATCCCTGCCTCAAGACGCTGGTCGCCAGCGGCTGGTTGATCGAAGAGCCGGGAAGCGCCCCCGAGGACGCTCTCGCCGCTTCACTCGCAGGACGCCGCGCCAAGATCGTCTACCGGTTGACGGCCGAAGGTAAGGAGCACTTCGAGGAGCTCCTCTCCCACACCGGCCCGGACACCTGGGAGGACGAACACTTCGCCGCCCGCTTCGCCTTCTTCGGTCAGACCGAACGCGAGGTGCGGATGCGAGTACTGGAAGGCCGCCGCAGTCGGCTGGAGGAGCGCCTGGAGAAGATGCGCGCCTCTCTGGCCCGCACGCGCGAACGCCTCGACGACTACACACTTGAGCTGCAGCGCCACGGAATGGAGTCCGTGGAGCGCGAAGTGCGCTGGCTGAACGAGCTCATCGAGAGCGAGCGGGCGGGACGGGATCAGCGATCCGGCCCCGACGCCCCCGCTCAGCACGGCAACGAATCTGGAGAAACGGGCGGCCTGCCCCGGCACGGGGGCAGTACCCGGCCGGATCCGTCCGACGACACCGCCAAGTGAATCCCTGCATCCCGCAGGGCTTCCACGATCACACAGGGAGCAACCGGAATGGGTTCGGTTCGCGTAGCCATCGTAGGCGTGGGCAACTGCGCCGCCTCGCTGGTTCAGGGCGTCGAGTACTACAAGGACGCCGACCCGGCGGCCAAGGTGCCCGGCCTGATGCACGTCCAGTTCGGCGACTACCACGTCGGTGACGTCGAGTTCGTCGCCGCCTTCGACGTCGACGCCAAGAAGGTCGGTCTCGACCTCTCCGACGCCATCGGCGCCAGCGAGAACAACACCATCAAGATCTGCGACGTCCCGAACACGGGCGTCACGGTCCAGCGCGGCCACACCCTGGACGGGCTCGGCAAGTACTACCGCATGACGATCGAGGAGTCCGCCGAGGCCCCCGTCGACATCGTGCAGGTCCTCAAGGACAAGCAGGTCGACGTGCTCGTCTGCTACCTGCCCGTGGGTTCCGAGGACGCCGCGAAGTTCTACGCGCAGTGCGCCATCGACGCCAAGGTCGGCTTCGTCAACGCCCTCCCGGTCTTCATCGCCGGCACCAAGGAGTGGGCGGACAAGTTCACCGCGGCCGGTGTCCCGATCGTCGGTGACGACATCAAGTCCCAGGTCGGCGCCACCATCACGCACCGCGTGATGGCGAAGCTGTTCGAGGACCGCGGTGTCCGTCTTGAGCGCACCATGCAGCTCAACGTCGGCGGCAACATGGACTTCAAGAACATGCTCGAGCGCGACCGCCTCGAGTCGAAGAAGATCTCGAAGACCCAGGCCGTGACCTCGCAGATCCCCGACCGCGAGCTGGGCGAGAAGAACGTCCACATCGGCCCGTCGGACTACGTGGCCTGGCTGGACGACCGCAAGTGGGCGTACGTCCGCCTCGAGGGCCGCGCCTTCGGTGACGTTCCGCTGAACCTGGAGTACAAGCTCGAGGTCTGGGACTCCCCGAACTCGGCCGGTGTCATCATCGACGCGCTGCGCGCCGCGAAGATCGCCAAGGACCGGGGCATCGGTGGCCCGATCCTCTCCGCGTCCTCGTACTTCATGAAGTCCCCGCCGGTGCAGTACTTCGACGACGAGGCCTTCGCCAACGTCGAGAAGTTCATCAAGGGCGAGGTCGAGCGCTAAAGCGCTGATCCACTTCGTCGAACGAGGGTCCCCGGTCATTCGCCCGGGGGCCCTCTTCGTATGTGAGTCTTGCTGCCATGCCCGTCGTACGTGATCTGCGCGTACTCCTGCGCCTGACGAACTTCCGCCGTCTCCTCGCCGTCCGCCTGCTCTCCCAGTGCGCCGACGGCGTCTACCAGGTGGCGCTGGCCACGTACGTCGTCTTCTCCCCCGAGAAGGAGACCTCCCCCACTGCCATCGCCTCCGCCATGGCCGTACTGCTCCTGCCGTACTCCCTCGTCGGCCCCTTCGCCGGCGTCCTCCTGGACCGCTGGCAGCGACGCCAGGTCTTCCTGTACGGAAACCTCCTTCGGACGCTCCTCGCCTGCAGTACAGCCGTACTGATGCTGGCCTCCGTGCCCGACTGGCTCTTCTACGCCTCCGCCCTGTCGGTGACGGCCGTCAACCGCTTCGTCCTCTCCGGGCTCTCGGCGGCGCTGCCACGGGTCGTGGACGACGAGCGGCTGGTCGTCGCCAATTCCCTCTCCCCGACCGCCGGCACCGTGGCCGCGACCGTGGGCGGTGGTCTCGCCTTCGGGATCCGACTCCTCTCCGAGGACTCCGACTCCGCGGTCGTCCTGTTCGGCGCTCTCCTCTACCTCTGCTCCGCGCTGGCCTCCCTACGGATGCCCCGCGAGCTCCTGGGCCCCGACCCCGAGGTGGTCCAGCCCCGACTGGGCGCCGCCCTCGCCTCGACCGCCCGTGGGCTCGTGGACGGGCTGCGCCATCTGGCCGAGCGGCGACCCGCTGCCCGTGCGCTGGCAGCGGTGACGCTGATGCGCTTCTGCTACGGGGCCCTCACGGTGACCGTGCTCATGCTCTGCCGCTACGCCTGGAGCTCCACGGAGTCCGAAGGACTCGCACTGTTGGGGCTCGCCGTGGCCACCTCCGGAGCCGGATTCTTCGTGGCCGCCCTCGTCTCACCCTGGGCGATCGGACGGCTGGGCCCCTTCGGCTGGATGACCGCATGCGCGGCCTCGGCAGCCGTTCTGGAACCGGCGTTGGGGCTGCCGTTCGCGCAGACCCCTCTCATGATCGCGGCCTTCCTTCTCGGACTCGTCACCCAAGGCGCGAAGATCGCCACGGACACGGTCGTCCAGATGTCCGTGGACGACGCCTACCGCGGCCGGGTCTTCGCTCTCTACGACACGCTCTTCAACGTCGCCTTCGTGGGCGCGGCCGCCGTCGCGGCACTCATGCTGCCGCCCGACGGCCGGTCCGTCCCCGTGGTCGTGATGGTCGCCGTGGTGTATGCCTCGATCGCACTGATGCTGGGCCGCCGACTGCAGAAGGGGTGATGTTTCACGTGAAACATCACCCCTTCCTCGCGCGGTCTCGTCGATGTTTCACGTGAAACATCGACGGCACGGCTCAGCCCTGAGCCGCCCACCACTCCTTGAGCGCCGCGACGGCCGCCTCGTGCTCCATCGGCCCGTTCTCCAGCCGCAGCTCCAGCAGGAACTTGTACGCCTGCCCGACAGCCGGGCCGGGACGGATACCGAGGACCTCCTGGATCTGGTTGCCGTCCAGGTCGGGCCGGATCGAGTCCAGCTCCTCCTGCTCCTGGAGCTGCCCGATCCGCTCTTCCAGTCCGTCATAGGCGCGCGAGAGCGCACCGGCCTTGCGCTTGTTCCGCGTGGTGCAGTCCGAGCGGGTCAGCTTGTGGAGACGCGAGAGCTGAGGGCCGGCGTCACGCACATAGCGGCGGACGGCGGAGTCGGTCCACTCACCGGTCCCATATCCGTGGAAGCGCAGGTGCAGCTCCACCAGGCGCGAAACGTCCTTGATCATCTCGTTCGAGTACTTCAGGGCCGTCATGCGCTTCTTTGTCATCTTCGCGCCGACCACCTCATGGTGGTGGAACGAGACACGGCCGTCCTTCTCGAAGCGACGGGTGCGCGGCTTGCCGATGTCGTGCAGGAGCGCGGCGAGGCGCAGCACCAGGTCCGGGCCGTCCTCCTCCAGGTCGATCGCCTGGTCGAGGACGGTCAGGGAGTGCTCGTAGACGTCCTTGTGCCGGTGGTGCTCGTCACTCTCGAGCCGCAGCCCCGGCAGTTCCGGCAGCACGTAGGCAGCGAGACCGGTGTCGACAAGCAGGCCCAGTCCCTTGCGGGGGTGGGCGGAGAGCAGCAGCTTGTTGAGCTCCTCACGGATCCGCTCCGCAGAGACGATCTCCAGGCGGCCCGCCATCTCCGTCATCGCGGTGACGACCTCCGGGGCCACCTCGAAGTCGAGCTGGGCCGCGAAGCGGGCGGCGCGCATCATGCGCAGCGGGTCGTCCGAGAACGACTCCTCAGGCGTGCCGGGGGTACGCAGGACCCGTGCGGCGAGGTCGTCGAGGCCGCCGTGCGGGTCGATGAAGTCCTTCTCCGGCAGGGCCACGGCCATGGCGTTGACGGTGAAGTCACGCCGGACGAGGTCTTCCTCGATGGAGTCGCCGTAGGAGACCTCGGGCTTGCGCGAGGTGCGGTCGTACGCCTCCGAGCGGTACGTCGTCACCTCGATCTGGTAGCCGCTCTTCTGGCAGCCGACCGTGCCGAAGGCGATCCCGACCTCCCAGACCGCGTCGGCCCAGGGGCGGACGATCTTGAGGACGTCCTCCGGCCGGGCGTCCGTCGTGAAGTCGAGATCGTTGCCGAGCCGTCCGAGCAACGCGTCCCGTACCGAGCCGCCGACCAGCGCGAGGCTGAACCCTGCCTCCTGGAATCGGACGGCGAGGTCGTCGGCGACAGGGGAGACGCGCAGCAGTTCGCTGACCGCGCGGCGTTGCACCTGGCTCAGTGCAGTCGGGGTGTCTTCGTTGGCGTTCGGCACAACAGAAAAGGGTACGTGCCCCGGCCCAGCGCAGCGTCCCCGTTTTCCCACGGACCGACCGCCTTGTCCCCATCGGCTGGAGCAGTCCCCGGCACTTGCCCCCGGCGTGTCTCGTTACCATGCCTGGACACAGCAACGGGGAACCACCGACACCACTGATACGACGAGGACGGCGAACGCGTGGCCGAGGCGGCAGACATCCAGGGGACCCTTCCCTCACCTGCCCGTCGGTGGCTGCGGCGGACGGCGTCCCTCCTTGCCGGGGCACCGCTGCTCGCCGGGCTCCTTCAGGGCGCCGTGGCACCGCCGGCCGTCGCCGCCGAGGACGCCACCGGCTCACGAACCGTCGATGTGTCTCTCGACACGCTCTCGCCGAGCGCACCGGTGGAGGGTGACACGGTCACGCTCTCCGGGACGGTCACCAACGAGGGCAAGCAGACCGTGACCGACGCCACGGTGGATGTGCGGGTCGGCCCCCGGATGACGAGCCGAAGCGAGATCGAGCAGGTCTCCGGCCGTACCGGCTACCGGCCCGGGAGCGACCCCGCCGCCCTCGGCGGTGCCTACACGGTCAAGATCCCCCGGCTGGCGGCCGGGCTCAGCACGGAGTTCAAGCTCTCCGTCCCCGTCGACAAGCTCGGCCTTGACGACGAGGGCGTCTACCAGCTGGGCGTCTCCCTCTCGGGTCAGACCTCCCCGCAGCTCGGGAAGCACGTGCTCGGGATCGAGCGCACCTTCCTGCCCTACCAGCCAGAGGCCACGGAGAAGAAGACCCAGCTCACCTACCTCTGGCCGCTGATCTCCTCGGCCCATGTGTCGGCCGAGACCGGCACCGACGACCAGCAGACGCCGGTCTTCGAGAACGACGATCTGGCCGCCGAGCTGGCCCCCGGTGGACGCCTGGACCACATGGTCACGCTGGGCAAGGAACTCCCCGTGACCTGGGTGATCGACCCGGACCTGCTGGCGACCGTGGACGCCATGACGAAGAGCTACCAGGTCAAGAACGGCACGGGCACGGTGCCCGGCAAGAACCAGGCCGTCGCCGAGCGGTGGCTGGACGCGCTGCAGAAGGCCGTGGTGGGACGCAAGGTCGTCGCCCTGCCGTTCGCCGACCCGGACATCGCCTCGCTCGCACACCGCGGCAAGGACGTCCCCGGCTCGCTGAGCCACCTCCAGCCGGCGACGGAGCTGGCCGGGTCGACGGTGGAGACCATCCTCCACGTCAAGCCGTCCACCGACTTCTCGTGGCCCGTGAACGGGGCCGTCGACCCTTCGATCATGGATGTCGCGACCTCGGCAGGCGCCCACAAGGTGATCGCCCGCAGCGACAGCTTCCGGGACGACCTCCCGTACACGCCGACGGCGGCTCGCCCCATCGGCGGCGGCACCACGGCGGTCGTCAGCGACGCCTACCTCTCGACGGCCTTCGAGGGCGACATGCTCCCCGCCGGGAACGCCACCCTCGCCGTGCAGGAGTTCCTCGCCCAGTCGCTCGCGGTCACCCTGGAACAGCCCGATCAGCAGCGCAGCATCGTGGTCGCTCCTCAGCGGATCCCGACCACGTCGCAGGCGCAGACCATGGCGACCGCGCTGCGCGGGCTGTCGGCCAAGCGCTGGACAGAGCCCCTCGATCTGATCGCGGCCGCCGCGGTCAAGCCGGACCCCGATGCCAGCACCAGGGTGCCGAGCACGTCCCGCTATCCGCAGCAGCTGCGGAAGCAGGAGCTTCCGGTCGAGGCCTTCCGGGACATGAAGGACACCCGGGCGGATCTGGACGACTTCAAGGTCATCCTCACCCAGCCCGACCGCGTGGTGACCCCCTTCGGCAACGCGATCAGCCGCGAGATGTCCACCTCCTGGCGTGGCCAGGCCCCCGCGGCCTCGCTGTACCGGATCAGGGTGCACGAGTACCTCAAGAGCCTCACCCGCGAGGTGCAGCTGGTCGAGAAGTCGGATCTCACGCTCTCCGGCCGCAGCGCCACCATCCCGGTGACCGTCCGGAACAAGCTGCTGCAGGACGTGGACGACCTCGTGCTGAGGCTGACGTCCGAGAACAAGGCCCGCCTGAAGTTCGAAGGCGGTGAAGAGGTCGCCGAACTCCCGGTCAAGATCGGCGCCGGGCACAGCCAGTCCGTGAAGTTCGACGCCTCGGCCAACGCCAACGGGCCGGTGCCCATGACGGCCCAGCTGTTCACCAAGGACGGCACGCCGTACGGCCAGCCCATGCGGTTCACCGTGAAGGTCTCCGAGATCACCCCGACCGTGATGCTCGTCATCGCCGGCGGAGTGCTGCTCCTGGTCCTCGCCGGAGCCCGGATGTACACCCAGCGCAAGCGCGCGGCCGCCAAGAACACCGAAGCGGAGGCCGCGGAGGAGGACGATCCCGGGCAGCCGAGTGACCCGACGCCGGACACCGCCCACGAAAGCGGCGACCCGTCCGGCCCGGGTGAGAAAGTGGACCGTTGAGCGATGTCGTGGCCGGTCGGCCGGGGACGATGAGGTGGGGTAACCATGAACGCGCCGTACGACGGTGACCGCGGGCAGGGCCTGGGTGGCACCGAGCCGTCCGGTGGAACGCCCGCGGCGGCCCCGGGACCCGGCCAGACGCCGGTTCCGCCACCGCAGCAGCCCGCCTCCGACCCGCATGCCCAGAACCCGTACGCCCAGGATCCCTACGTCCAGGACGCCTACGCCCATGATCCGTTTCAGGCGCGGGATCTGTCGGCACAGGACCCGGTGACCGAGGCGCTCTACGACCGCGCCGCGCACCCGCCGCCCCCGCCGGGCACCTACCAGGAGCCGCAGCCGCTCTACCAGCAACCCGCGGCGCCCCAGCACGCCCCGGACCCCCGGGTGTGGGCGCAGACCCCGGCCCCCGAGCCGGACGGCCCGTCGCGTCATCTGCCCTACGGCGACGACGCCCGCACGGTCCAGTTCACCGGCGTGGACGACCTCGTGACCCGGGCCGGCGACGACAAGCCCGAACCGGACGCTTTCGCCCACCTCTACCGGGACCAGCAGACGCCCGGCCAGGTTCCCCCGCCTGCTCCGGAGCCGAACCCGATGCCCGCCCCCGCCCCCGCCCCGAAGAAGTCAGGCCGTGCCTCCGGGCTGCTGAAGTCCAGCGCGGTGATGGCGGCCGGCACCCTCGTCTCCCGCCTCACCGGCTTCGTCCGCAGCCTGGTCATCACCGGCGCGCTCGGCGCCGCGCTGCTCGGTGACACCTTCACCATCGCCTACACCCTGCCGACGATGATCTACATCCTCACGGTCGGCGGCGGCCTCAACTCGGTCTTTGTCCCGCAGCTCGTCCGCTCGATGAAGAACGACGAGGACGGCGGCGAGGCCTACGCCAACCGGCTGCTGACCCTGGTCATGGTGGCGCTCGGCGCGATCGTGATCGTCGCGGTCTTCGCCGCCCCGCTGTTGATCCGGCTGATGTCGAACACCATCGCCGACGACGCCGCGGCCAACAGCGTCGCGGTGACCTTCGCCCGCTACTGCCTGCCCACGATCTTCTTCATGGGCGTGCACGTGGTGATGGGTCAGATCCTCAACGCCCGCGGCAAGTTCGGCGCGATGATGTGGACCCCGGTCCTCAACAACATCGTCATGATCGTCACGTTCGGCCTGTTCATCTGGGTCTACGGCACCTCCGCCGAATCCCACATGGGTGTGCAGACCATCCCGGACGACGGCATCCGTCTGCTCGGCATCGGCACCCTGCTCGGCCTGGTCGTCCAGTCCCTGGCGATGATCCCCTACCTCCGCGAGACGGGCTTCCGCTTCCGCCCCCGCTTCGACTGGAAGGGCCACGGCCTCGGCAAGACGGTCAAACTCGCCAAGTGGACCGTGCTGTTCGTCCTGGCCAACCAGGCGGGTGTCCTGGTCGTCACCCAGCTCGCGACGGCCGCCGGTGAGGCGTCCGGCAAGAACGGCGCCGGCTTCCTCGCGTACTCCAACGCCCAGCTGATCTGGGGCATGCCGCAGGCCATCATCACCGTCTCGGTCATGGCCGCCCTGCTGCCCCGCATCTCCCGCGCAGCACACGACAACGACCTCGGCGCCGTGCGCGACGACATCTCGCAGGGTCTGCGGAACTCCGCCGTCGCGATCGTCCCGGTCTCCTTCGCGTTCCTGGCGCTCGGCGTGCCGATGTGCACCCTGCTCTACGCCTCCAGCGGCGTCCAGGCCGCCCAGGGCATGGGCTTCATCCTGATGGCCTTCGGCCTCGGCCTCATCCCGTACTCGGTCCAGTACGTCGTCCTGCGCGGCTTCTACGCCTACGAGGACACCCGGACGCCGTTCTACAACACGGTCATCGTCGCCGCCGTCAACGCGGCTGCCTCGGCGGCCTGTTACTTCGTGCTCCCGGCCCAGTGGGCCGTCGTCGGCATGGCCGCCTCCTACGGTCTGGCCTACGCGGTCGGTGTCGGCATCGCCTGGCGTCGGCTGCGCAACCGGCTCGGCGGCGACCTGGACGGCGCCCACATCATGCGTACCTACGCCCGTCTCTGCCTTGCCTCGCTGCCCGCCGCGGTCGTGGCCGGCGCCGTCGGTTTCGGTCTGTTGAAGCTCCTCGGCGAGGGTGCTCTCGGCTCGCTCGTGGCCCTGCTCGTCGGCGGCGCCGTCCTGCTCGGCGTCTTCTTCGTGGCCGCCAAGCGCATGCGGATCGCGGAGCTGAACTCCATGGTCGGTATGGTCCGTGGGCGCCTGGGACGGTAGGAAACCGTCCCCCGCACAACCATCGTCGGCCGCCGCGTGTCGTGCATAGCGGCCGACTGTGGGCACAATTGGCATGGCTGCTGGATGTGGCGCAACGGATGGGGAGGCAGGAGCGACGGTGGCGGAACGTAGCACGGCTGCCGTCGACGTGGCCGACAACAGCGGTGACAACCCGCTGACCGCCAAGGCGGACACGGCCGCGACCGACGGGGTGGCGGAAGAGCAGGACACGGCGGAGCAGTCCGCCGAGGTCGCAGAGGACAAGGCCGCGAAGCGGCAGAACGGCGAACAGCCCTCCATCGAGACTCCCGAACTGCACAGCGGGCACAAGCTGGCCAGGCGCTACCGCCTGGAGGAGTGCGTCACTCGTCTGGACGGTTTCAGCAGTTGGCGTGCCGTCGACGAGAAGCTTCGGCGTGCCGTCGGCGTCCACCTGCTGCCGGCCGACCACCCCCGGGCCCGTTCGGTCCTCGCGGCGGCCCGTTCGGCGGCGCTGCTCGGCGACCCCCGGTTCGTCCAGGTCCTCGACGCCGTCGAGGAGAACGACCTCGTGTACGTGGTGCACGAGTGGCTTCCCGACTCCACCGAGCTGACGACGCTGCTCGCCGCCGGCCCGCTGGAGCCGCACGACGCGTACCAGCTCGTCAGCCAGGTCTCCCAGGCCATGGCCGCCGCGCACCGCGAAGGCCTGGCCCATCTCCGCCTGACGCCCAGCGCCGTCCTGCGCAGTTCCACGGGCCAGTACCGGATTCGCGGCCTGGCCGTGAACGCCGCGCTGCGGGGCATCAGCGCCGAGCGCCCTCAGCGCACGGACACCGAGGCGATCGGCGCCCTGCTCTACGCGGCGCTGACCCAGCGCTGGCCGTACGACAGCGACGCCTACGGCCTCTCCGGGCTCCCCAAGGGGGTCGGACTGCTCGCTCCCGACCAGGTGCGGGCCGGGGTCCACCGTGGTCTGTCCGAGATCGCGATGCGCGCCCTGGCCAACGACGGCGCCACCGCCTCGCGGCAGGAGCCGCCCTGCACCACCCCGGACGAGCTCGCCAAGGCCGTGGCGGCGATGCCCCGCATCCGCCCGCCGGAGCCCGCGTTCCCCACCCCGCCCGACTACCAGCGCACCACCTACCAGCAGGGCACCTACGGCCGCCCGCAGACCCGACCGGGCGCCCCGACGCAGCCTGTGATGGCTCCTCCGGCCCCGCTGGAGAGCCGCACCGGCCGGGCCCTGAAGTGGGCCGTGTCGGCGCTCCTGATCGCCGCCCTGGGCCTGGGCAGCTGGCAGATCGCGGACCGGCTGCTCGACCAGGGCAAGAACGACAAGGAGACCCCGCAGACCACTCAGCCGCAGGACACCGAGGACGAGAAGCAGCCCGAGACGGGCAAGCCGGTCACGATCGCCGGTGCGAGCGACTTCGACCCGCAGGGCGACGGCAGCGAGACCCCGTCGGAGATAGGGAATGCCTTCGACGGCAGCCCCACCACGTCCTGGCAGACGTCCATCTACTACGGGTACTCGAACTTCGGCAGGCTGAAGGAAGGCGTGGGCCTCGTCCTGGACCTCGGTACGGTCCAGGAGATCTCCAAGGTGGAGGTGACCTTCCAGGGGAAGACCTCCGTCGAGCTGCGGACAGCGCCCGAGAACGCCTCGTCCCGGCCCACGTCGGCCGAGGCCTTCAAGACCGTGACCACCGGCTCCGGTGAGCAGGTCGCACTCACGGCCGACAAGCCCGTGAAGACGCGCTACGTTCTGGTCTGGCTGACCGACCTGCCCAGCAGCGGCCAGGGCTACCGCGGCAAGATCTCGGACATCAAGATCACCAGCTGACGGCATTGGGGGAGGGGGCTCACCGTTGGAAGAAGCCATAGGCGGCGGCATCAGCGACCAGGATCTCCTGGCCCGCCATGTCTCCGGCGATCCCGACGCCTTCGGTGAGCTCGTACGGCGCCACCGCGATCGGTTGTGGGCGGTGGCCCTGCGGACGCTGGGGGACCGCGAGGAGGCCGCTGACGCCCTCCAGGACGCCTTTGTGTCGGCCTTCCGGGCCGCCCATACCTTCCGGGGGCAGTCGGCCGTGACGACCTGGCTGCACCGGATCACGGTGAACGCCTGCCTCGACCGCGCCCGCAAGGCCGCCTCCCGCAAGACCTCCCCGATGGACGACACCGCGCGCTTCGAGCAGCTCCTCGAACCCTCCGAGTCGGCCGAGGCTCCCGCCGAGCGCCAGGACCTCCACCGAGAGCTGCTGGCCGCCCTCGCCACACTCCCCGCGGACCAACGGGCCGCCCTGGTCCTCGTGGACATGCAGGGCTATCCGGTGGCGGAAGCCGCCCGCATCCTGGACGTCCCCACCGGGACGGTGAAGAGCCGCTGTTCACGCGGACGGGCCAGGCTGCTCCCGATGCTCAGCCATCTGCGCGCCGACACCGTGGGTAACGAGGGCCCCGACCGGGGAAGGAACCGGACGCCGGGGACATCCGTCCCACCGGTGTCGGGGCCATCGGATACCGGACCCAATGGGCCGGCTGCTGTGAAGGGCGGAGGTGGGCGCGCGTGACTGCCACGACCGGCAAGGCCGACACAACACAGCACCCGGACGTCTCGGAGATCTCCGACCTGGCCGAGGGACTGCTCTCCCCGTCCCGTACGGCAGCTGTCCGTCGGCACATCGAGGGCTGCTCCCTCTGCGCGGACGTCCGGACCTCCTTGGCGGAAATCCGCGGGCTGCTCGGAACCCTTCCCGGCCCGCCCCGGATGCCCTCGGACATCGCCGGTCGTATCGATGCCGCCCTGGCCGCCGAGGCGCTGCTGAACGCCACCACCCCCGATATCGGCCCGCATGTTTCACGTGAAACAGCGCGCGGCCATTCCGCAGCCCCTCCCTCCACGGAGCCCACGCCGGCCGCAGGGCGTCCTGTCGGCCACCCTCGCGCCACCACCGGTCCCGGCCGCCCGCGGCCCCGGCGTCGCCGGATCGCGGCGCTCGGTGCCGTCCTCGGCGCCGCAGCGCTCGGCATGAGCCTCTTCTTCATCCAAGGAGGCATGCAGACGCTCAGCGGGGAAGACGCCGCCGACAAGACCAGTTCCGCCGCGAGCGGTGTGGCCTCCGAACGCTTCGACGGTCGTCCGGTGGAAGCCCAGGTTCAGGAACTGCTCCGGCCGGACACCCTCAAGGCTCCCGGGGAGACCCAGCCGGAATCGCTCTCCGCCGAGGGCGGTGACACCCCTCAGCAACGGAACATGGCCGAGCCCCTGCCCGAGTGCGTCAAGGCGGGCACAAGCCGCCCCGACTCCGTGCTCGCCTTCCAGCGCGGTGACTACAAGGGAACGCCGGCCTATCTCCTGCTGCTGCCACAGGGAACCGACGGCACTCACGTGCAGGCCTACGTCCTCGATGCCTCCTGCGCCGACAGTGGCGGACAGGGCAAGGCCGAGGTTCTGCTGACGAACACCTACCCGCGCTCCTGACTCCTCGCCGCGCCGCGCGGCCATCTCGGGAATGCTGGCCCCGTAGGATCCGTTGGGTGGGGTGAGAGTCACCGACATGGCCGCCCCGTAGCAGTAGGCAGTCTGCAGAGACGAGGAAGAAACCCGTGAGCGACGTCCGTAACGTGATCATCATCGGCTCCGGGCCCGCGGGTTACACCGCTGCGCTCTACACGGCGCGTGCGTCGCTGAAGCCGCTCGTCTTCGAGGGTGCCGTCACCGCTGGTGGCGCCCTGATGAACACGACCGACGTGGAGAACTTCCCCGGCTTCCGTGACGGCATCATGGGCCCCGACCTGATGGACAACATGCGCGCCCAGGCCGAGCGCTTCGGCGCGGAGCTGGTCCCGGACGACATCGTCGCCGTGGACCTGACCGGCGAGATCAAGACCGTCACCGACACCGCCGGCACCGTGCACCGCGCGAAGGCCGTCATCGTCACGACCGGCTCCCAGCACCGCAAGCTCGGTCTCCCCCGGGAGGACGTGCTCTCCGGCCGCGGCGTCTCGTGGTGCGCGACCTGCGACGGGTTCTTCTTCAAGGACCAGGACATCGCCGTCGTCGGTGGCGGTGACACCGCGATGGAGGAGGCCACCTTCCTGTCGCGCTTCGCCAAGTCCGTCACGATCGTCCACCGCCGGGATTCCCTGCGCGCCTCCAAGGCGATGCAGGAGCGTGCGTTCGCCGACCCGAAGATCAAGTTCGCCTGGGACAGCGAGGTCGCCGAGATCCACGGCGACCAGAAGCTCGCCGGTCTGACCCTGCGCAACACCAAGACGGGCGAGACCAGCGAGCTGGCGGCCACCGGTCTGTTCATCGCCGTGGGCCACGACCCCCGTACGGAGCTCTTCAAGGGCCAGCTGGAGCTGGACGCGGAGGGCTACCTCAAGGTCGACGCCCCGTCGACGCGGACGAACCTCTCCGGTGTCTTCGGAGCCGGTGACGTCGTCGACCACACCTACCGCCAGGCGATCACCGCCGCCGGCACCGGTTGCTCCGCCGCGCTCGACGCCGAGCGTTTCCTCGCGGCCCTCGCCGACAGCGAGAAGCTCGCCGAGACCCCTGCGGTCTGACCCCACCACTCACACCCCGCATAGTTAAGGGAGGTTGCCGTGGCCGGCACCCTGAAGCACGTAACCGACGACGACTTCGACGAGGTCGTCCTCAAGAGCGAGAAGCCTGTCCTGGTGGACTTCTGGGCCGAGTGGTGCGGCCCGTGCCGCCAGATCGCCCCGGCGCTGGAGGCCATCGCGGCCGAGCACGGTGAGATCGAGATCGTCAAGCTCAACATCGACGAGAACCCGGGTACGGCCGCCAAGTACGGCGTCATGTCCATCCCGACGCTCAACGTCTACCAGGGCGGCGAGGTCGTGAAGACGATCGTCGGCGCGAAGCCGAAGGCCGCGATCCTCCGCGACCTCTCGGACTTCGTCGAGGCCACTGCCTGACACCCCCTGTTTCACGTGAAACACGAACGGCCCGCCTCCGGACTTCGGAGGCGGGCCGTTCGTCGTGCACCACAACAGAACTACAGGGGCCGCAGCGCCGGCTCCTTCTGGACGGCACCCAGAAGCCGGTCCAGTGCCAGCTCCACGTCTTCCTTCCACGACAGCGTCGTCCGGAGCTCCAGCCTCAGCCGTGGATGCGTGGGATGCGGCCGTACGGTCTTGAAGCCCACCGCCGTGAGATGGTCGGCCGGCAGCACACAGGCCGGCTCCTTCCAGCGAGCGTCCCCGAAAGCCTCGATCGCCCGGAAGCCGCGCCGCAGGAGATCCTTGGCGACGGTCTGCACCATCATCCGGCCGAGCCCCTGCCCCTGATAGCCCGGCATGATCCAGGCCGTCATCAACTGAACCGAGTCTGCGGAGACCGGGCTCGTGGGAAAGGCCATGGAGCGCGGCACATACGCCGGCGGCGCGTAGAGAACGAAGCCAACGGGCACCTCGTCGACATAGACCACGCGCCCGCAGGATCCCCACTCGAGCAGAACCGCGGAGATCCACGCCTCTTTCTCCAGCTCCGGGCGGCCGGCCTTCACCGCGGCCTCGCCGCTCACCGGGTCGAGCTCCCAGAACACGCAGGAGCGACATCGCTTGGGGAGGTCAGGAAGGTTGTCCAGAGTGAGCGGTACAAGCCGACGCCCCACGGCTGTTGCCTCGCTTCCCACGGCCATCGCAGCACGGATACGCGCTCCCAGAATCGTATCGATGGGGCGATCAGGGCGATACCGCTCGCAGGCAAAGGGCGGGCCGTGTCCCGGTTCTCACCGGATCACGGCCCGCCCTGAAGTCGCGGAGACACCGCCCGAGGGTCAGCTCTCGCTGTCGTCCTCGCCCTGCTCGGAGGTCGCCTGATCCATCACGCGTCCCTCACCGGGTGCCAGGGTCCCGAGGATCCGGTCCAGATCCTCCATCGAGGCGAACTCGACGACGATCTTGCCCTTCTTCTGCCCCAGGTCGACCTTCACCCGGGTCTCGAAGCGGTCCGAGAGCCGCGAGGCCAGGTCCGTGAGCGCCGGCGAGACGCGTGCACCGGCCCGCGGCCCCTTCGGCTTGACCGTGGAGCTGGGCTCCGAGCCCATGAGCGTCACGATCTCCTCGATCGCACGCACCGAGAGCCCCTCGGCCACGATCCGGTACGCCAGCTTGTCCTGTACCTCCGGGTCCTCCACGGAGAGCAGGGCACGCGCATGGCCGGCGGAGAGCACACCGGCGGCGACACGACGCTGGACCGGCGGCGACAGACGCAGCAGACGCAGCGTGTTGGAGACCTGCGGGCGCGAACGCCCGATGCGATCCGCCAGCTGGTCGTGGGTGCAGTTGAAGTCCTTGAGCAGCTGGTCGTAGGCGGCGGCCTCTTCCAGCGGGTTCAGCTGCGCCCGGTGAAGGTTCTCCAGGAGCGCGTCCAGGAGGAGCTTGTCGTCCTCCGTGGCCCGGACGATGGCGGGGATCCGCTCCAGACCGGCCTCACGGCAGGCCCTCCAACGACGCTCACCCATGATGAGCTCGTAGCGCTCGGCACCCAGCTGCCGTACGACGACCGGCTGCAGCAGACCGACCTCCTTGATGGAGGTGACCAGCTCCGCGAGCGCGTCCTCGTCGAAGACCTCACGCGGCTGCTTCGGGTTGGGCGTGATGAAGTCCAGCGGCAGCTCGGCGAAGTGCGCACCGGCGGGGGACTCCGGCTCCACCACCACATCGACCTCGGGCGCCGGCACCACGGAGTCCGGGGACTGCGGGCTCTGCGGAAGGGTCGTCACCTTCGCAGCGGCCACTCCCCGGTCCGAGGACATGGCCGGGATGGTGCCGGGCGAGGCGGACCCCGCCCCCACGCCGACAGCGGGTGCCTGCCTCTCCTGGGGAGCAGCAGGGATCAGCGCACCGAGCCCACGCCCCAACCCCCTACGTCGATCGCTCACTGGATCCCCTCCGACATGCTGTGCTGGTTGTTCTGAAGGCCCACAGGGGCGTGCTGCGGGTCGTAGTGGATACCGACGCCCCTCAGTGCGATCTCACGGGCCGCCTCCAGATAGGAGAGCGAACCGCTGGAGCCCGGATCGTACGTGAGGACCGTCTGGCCGTAGCTCGGCGCCTCCGAGATCCGCACGGACCTCGGGATGCTGGTCCGCAGCACCTCCTCAGCGAAGTGGCTGCGCACCTCGTCGGCGACCTGGGAGGCAAGCCGGGTCCGGCCGTCGTACATGGTGAGCAGGATCGTCGAGACATGCAGCGCGGGGTTGAGGTGCCCGCGCACCAGGTCGACGTTCCGCAGGAGCTGCCCCAGGCCCTCCAGCGCGTAGTACTCGCACTGGATCGGGATCAGCACCTCGGCACCCGCCACCATGGCGTTGACCGTGAGCAGACCCAGCGAGGGCGGGCAGTCGATCAGGATGTAGTCCAGCGGCTGCTCATAAGCCTGGATCGCTCGCTGAAGCCGGCTCTCCCGAGCCACCAGCGACACGAGCTCGATCTCCGCACCGGCGAGATCGATGGTGGCCGGCGCGCAGAAGAGGCCTTCGACGTCCTGGACGGGCTGGACCACGTCCGAGAGCGGCTTGCTCTCCACGAGGACGTCATAGATCGAGGGAACTTCTGCGTGGTGGTCGATGCCCAGGGCCGTCGAGGCATTGCCCTGCGGGTCCAGGTCGATGACCAGGACCCGGGCGCCGTGGAGCGCCAGGGAAGCGGCAAGGTTGACCGTCGTGGTCGTCTTGCCCACTCCGCCCTTCTGGTTCGCCACCACCATCACGCGTGTCTGGGCAGGCCGGGGAAGACCCTCACCGGCACGCCCGAGCGCCTCTACTGCCAGTTGGGCAGCACGACCAATGGGGGTGTCGTCCATCGGGGGCGGTGTTTCACGTGAAACATCCTCCCCCGCCGATTCGGTTCGGGGACCGGGGACCGGATCGGTCATCGGTCCCGCGATGTTGGCGTTGGACCGCAAGGATTCACTCTCCTCGGCTTCAGGCTCGCGATGAACAGAGCCTGCCATGCTTTCGGGGTCGTGAACCAGCGAGGCCCGTGGTTCTGTGGATGAATCCACCTCTGTGGACAATCCCGTCCCCCTCGCGAGGGGTTTCGCGAGGGGTTTGCGGTCCCGGGGCGTGGCAGCCGCGCGGCCGCGGCTGATGATCCCCTGCAGCAGTGAGCGACGTTTCACGTGAAACACGATGCACTCGCTACCGACGCAGGACCGCTCGACACTCCGAAATACGTACGTATGGCAGCTTGTACGGATCAATTGCGCGGCGTTGACGACTCATATCCGCCGCGTTGACGACTCAGCGGCGGCGACGGGTCCTGCTCGGACGGGCGGCCTTGGCGCGCTTGGCGGCGAACCTCACACCGCCCGGGCTCTCGCCGACCTCCACCCGCACGACGGTCGACAGCGGGTCCACGATGCCCTCACCGACCTGGAGCACCGAGGTGGCCACCACACCGAGCTTGGAGAGCGCGGCTCGGGCGCCGTCGATCTCCTCCTCGGCCGTGTCGCCCTTGAGAGCCAGCATCTCCCCGTACGGACGGAGCAGCGGGACGCCCCAGCCGGCCAGCCGGTCCAGCGGCGCCACGGCGCGGGCCGTCACCACGTGCACCGGAGGGAGGTCGCCGAGCATCTCCTCGGCACGGCCCCGGACCACGGTCACATGGTCCAGACCCAGTAGCTCCACGACCTCCTGCAGGAAGTTGGTACGCCGGAGCAGCGGCTCCAGGAGCGTGATTTTCAGGTCCGGACGCACCAGGGCGAGGGGGATGCCCGGCAGCCCGGCCCCCGAGCCGACATCGCAGACGGTGACGCCCTCGGGCACCACCTCGGAGAGCACCGCGCAGTTCAGCAGGTGCCGCTCCCACAGACGGGGAACCTCACGGGGGCCGATCAGCCCACGCTTGACGCCGGCGTCCGCGAGAAGCTCCGCGTACCGGACAGCCTCCGGGAAGTACTCGCCGAATACCGTCCGCGCCTGTTCGGGCGCAGGGG
Source organism: Streptomyces sp. NPDC058579 (assembly GCF_042718575.1). Taxonomy (NCBI): domain Bacteria; kingdom Bacillati; phylum Actinomycetota; class Actinomycetes; order Kitasatosporales; family Streptomycetaceae; genus Streptomyces; species Streptomyces sp. NPDC058579. The sequence goes on along the minus strand of NZ_JBHXPI010000001.1, from coordinate 406,954 downwards.
GGAGCTCCGCTGCCTCCGTCACGGGAACCGTCCTTCCGCACCGCACCCATGGGTGCGCGCGCACTGTGGTGGCTGACTATCAGGCTGACAAGATCGGCCCCGCCTGCGAGCAGACGGGGCCGACACTGCGAGAGGGATCAGGCAGGGAGTACGACGACGAAGCGCTGCGGCTCCTCGCCCTCGGACTCGCTGCGCAGACCGGCGGCGGCGACCGCGTCGTGCACGACCTTGCGCTCGAACGGCGTCATCGGGTCCAGCTTGACCGGGGCCCCGGTCGACTTCACCTCGGACGCGGCCTTGGCGCCGATCTCGGCGAGCTCGGCGCGCTTCTGGGCGCGGAACCCGGCGATGTCGAGCATCAGGCGGCTGCGGTCACCGGTCTCCCGGTGCACGGCCAGCCGGGTCAGCTCCTGGAGCGCCTCCAGCACCTCGCCGTCGCGGCCGACGAGCTTCTGCAGATCACGGCCGCTCGAGTCGCTGACGATCGAGACAGCTGCCCGGTCCGCCTCGACGTCCATGTCGATGTCGCCGTCCAGGTCGGCGATGTCGAGCAGACCCTCGAGGTAGTCGGCCGCGATCTCACCCTCCTGCTCCAGGCGGGTCAGGGTGTCGCCACCCTCGGCGGCGGAGATGGTGTCTTCCGTCACGGATGGACTCCTTCTACTTCTTGGACGACGGGTGCTTCGGGCGCTGCTGGCCCTTGCGCTGACCGGACTTGGCCTGACGGGAACTCCCGGAGTTGGCCCGGCTCGGGCGCCCGGGCTTGTCGCCCTGCTCCGAGTCCTTGGTCACGTCCTGGGACGCGTCCTTGACCTCATCCTGCGGCTTCTTCTCCAGCGAAGGCTTGGGCTTCTCGTCCGACGCCTCGGACTCAGCGGTGTCCTCGGCGTCCTTGGCCGTGGCGTGCTGGGCCGCGGCCTGCCGCTTCGCCTTGGTCTGACGCTTGGGCTGCTGACGCTTGGCCGCCGTACCGCCCTCCGCCTCGGCGGCGACGGTGTCGCTCTTGATCACGGTGCCGTCGGCCTGGGCGGCGAAGCCGGCCTTGGCCAGACCGGAGAAGAAGCGGCGCTCGTTCTCATTGCGATCCGCGCCCTTGGCGACGATGGCCTTGACCACGTTCTTCCGGCGACGACCGCGAACCTCACCGTGCGACCCGACGCTCTTCAGCAGGCGCTGCAGGTAGGAGTCCTGGGCCTTGCTGCCCGGGGTGGGGTTCTGGTTGATCACGTACATCTGCTGGCCCATGGTCCACACGTTGGTGGTCAGCCAGTAGACGAGGACACCGACGGGGAAGTTGATGCCCATGACGGCGAAGATCAGCGGGAAGATGTACATGAGCATCTTCTGCTGCTGCATGTACGGCGTCTTCACCGAGAGGTCGACGTTCTTCATCATCAGCTGACGCTGCGTGTAGAACTGCGAGGCCGACATCATGACGATCATGATCGCGGTGACGATACGGACCGAGGTCAGCGAGGCGTCGAGAGCGGCGACTTCGGCGGCGCTGTCCGTGAAGGTGGACGCCAGCGGGGCGCCGAAGATGTGCGCCTGCCGCGCGCTGTCGAGCAGCGACTGGTTGATGACACCGATGGTCTTGCCCTCGGCGATGTGCGAGAGCACCGCGTACAGAGCGAAGAAGAACGGCGACTGCGCCAGGATGGGAAGGCACGAGGAGAGCGGGTTGGTACCCGTCTCCTTGTACAGCTTCATCATCTCTTCGGACTGACGCTGCTTGTCGCTCTTGTAGCGCTCCTGGATCGCCTTCATCTTCGGCTGGAGCGCCTGCATGTTCCGCGTCGACTTGATCTGCTTCACGAAGAGCGGGATCAGACAGATACGGATCAGCACCACGAGGGACACGATCGACAGGCCCCAGGCCCAGCCCGTGTCAGGACCGAAGATCGCCCCGTACAGCTTGTGGAACTGGACGATCACCCATGAGACAGGGGTGGTGATGAAGCTGAAAAAATTGGCAATCGTGTCCACTAATCAGGCTCCTTGAGCATTGGGCGGGGTCTCTGCGGCCGGGCTCGTCTCGGCGGGGGACCCGCCCTTGTCTCCACGCAGTGCGTTCCGCAGCAGTTCGTGCCAGCGCGGACGCTTGCGCGGGGGTACGTGGTCCACGCCGCCGGGCGACCACGGGTTGCACCGCAGAATGCGCCAGGCGGTCAGGGCAGTGCCCTTGATCGCGCCATGCCGGTCGATGGCCGTGAATCCATAGTGGGAACACGACGGGTAGTACCGGCAGACGGGCCCGAGAAGCGGGCTGATCGTCCACTGGTACAGCTTGATGAGAGCCAGCAGCGGGTACTTCATCGCGCGCCCCCTCCCAGGAGCCGCTGAAGAGCGGCGTCAAGGTCTCGGGCCAGCTGTGCGTGATCGGCGTCACCGGCTCCGGGCAACGCCCGTACGACCACCAGGCTACCGGGGGGCAGCTCGGACAGTCGTTCGCGGACGAGATGGCGCAGGCGTCGCCTCACCTGGTTGCGTACGACAGCACCGCCCACGGCCTTGCTCACGACGAAACCCGCACGTGCCTGGGAAGCGCTCTCCCCAGGCGCGTGCGGGTTCGTTGCACCGCTGTGCAGGTGGACGACGAGGAGCGGGCGACCGGCCCGGCGCCCTCGGCGTACCGCGGTTGCGAAGTCCTCGCGCCGCCTCAGCCGATTCTCGGTAGGCAGCACGTCATGACCCGTTTAAGCGGATCAGGCGGACAGGCTCGAGCGACCCTTGGAACGGCGGTTCGCCAGGATGGCGCGACCGGCGCGCGTACGCATCCGCAGGCGGAAGCCGTGGGTCTTGGCGCGACGACGGTTGTTCGGCTGGAAGGTGCGCTTGCTCACTCGGGGGCTCCAGAAATGATTCGTTGATGGCGGGACATCGCCTGGCTGTCACCGTGCGCCCACGAGTAGCTCGCAATACGCCCGAGTGCACCGCTTCACGATCACAGACCGTGATCTTTGCCCATCGGAGGCAGGCGGCAGCAGCCATCGACAACTCGACCACGTTACGGTACGCGCGGCTACGCCATCCGGTCAAACCGGCCGATCACCGGGGTCCATTGTGCACAGGCTGTGGACAACGACTTGAACGAGGTCAGCCGCCGCGACTACCGTGGCTGGACTCCTAAAACTTTTTCCGTTCTGTCCTTACCTGTCCAGAAGGACTTCGACCCACCGTCCCGAGAACCACACATTCGTGGGACCTGCGAGGAAGCGTGCCCTGTGGCTGACGTACCTGCCGATCTTGCCGCAGTGTGGCCACGCGTGCTCGAGCAACTCCTCGGCGAAGGCCAGCAGGGCATCGAGCCCAAGGACAAGCAGTGGATCGAGCGCTGCCAGCCTCTCGCACTGGTGGCCGACACCGCACTGCTCGCCGTCCCCAACGAATGGGGCAAGCGAGTCCTCGAAGGACGCCTGGCTCCGCTCATCAGCGAGACCCTCAGCCGTGAGTGCGGCCGCCCGATCCGGATCGCGATCACGGTCGACGACTCGGTCGGCGAGCCGACCCCGCTCGCGCCCCCGGTCCAGCAGCAGCCGCGCTACGACGAGCGGCCGCCGACGGACTCGTACGACAAGTACGACGGCTACGGGCACCGCCCCATGCCGGACGACGGGCTGCCCACCGCCCGCCCGGCCTACCCGGACTACCAGCAGCAGCGCCCCGACCCGGGCGCCTGGCCGCGCACCCAGGACGACCTCTCCTGGCAGCAGCAGCGCCTCGGCGGCTACCAGGAGCGCGACCCGTACACCGGCCCGCGCCCGCAGCAGCCGCAGCAGCCCCGCTACGACGAGCGGCCGTCCGCCTACGACCAGCCGCAGCGGCCCGAACGGGCCGAGCTGCCCGACACACCGCGGCCGGGTACCGGCCACGGGCCGCGCCCGGGTGGCCCCGGTGGGCATGGTGGCCCCGGCGGGCATGGCGGTCCGATGGCCGGCCACACGGGCGGCGGCACCGGCTCGGCCCCCGGTCAGGGCTCCGGCTCCGGCGCGCCCGGCGAGCAGCACGCGCGGCTGAACCCGAAGTACCTCTTCGACACCTTCGTCATCGGTTCCTCGAACCGCTTCGCGCACGCCGCCGCGGTCGCGGTGGCCGAGGCGCCGGCGAAGGCCTACAACCCGCTCTTCATCTACGGGGAGTCGGGCCTCGGCAAGACCCACCTGCTGCACGCCATCGGGCACTACGCGCGGAGCCTCTACCCCGGCACGCGCGTGCGGTACGTGAGCTCGGAGGAGTTCACCAACGAGTTCATCAACTCGATCCGCGACGGCAAGGGCGACACCTTCCGCAAGCGCTACCGCGACGTGGACATCCTGCTCGTCGACGACATCCAGTTCCTCGCGAGCAAGGAGTCGACGCAGGAGGAGTTCTTCCACACCTTCAACACGCTCCACAACGCGAACAAGCAGATCGTGCTCTCCTCGGACCGGCCGCCCAAGCAGCTGATGACCCTGGAGGACCGGCTCCGCAACCGCTTCGAGTGGGGCCTGACGACCGATGTGCAGCCGCCCGAGCTGGAGACGCGGATCGCGATCCTCCGTAAGAAGGCGGTGCAGGAGCAGCTCAACGCCCCGCCGGAGGTGCTGGAGTTCATCGCCTCCCGGATCTCGAGGAACATCCGCGAGCTGGAGGGCGCGCTGATCCGGGTGACGGCCTTCGCGAGCCTCAACCGGCAGCCGGTGGACCTCGGGCTCACCGAGATCGTGCTCAAGGACCTGATCCCCGGCGGCGAGGACTCGGCGCCCGAGATCACGGCCGGCGCGATCATGGCGGCCACGGCCGACTACTTCGGTCTCACGGTCGAAGACCTGTGCGGATCCTCGCGCAGCCGCGTCCTGGTGACGGCCCGGCAGATCGCCATGTACCTGTGCCGCGAGCTGACCGACCTGTCCCTGCCGAAGATCGGCGCGCAGTTCGGCGGCCGCGACCACACGACCGTGATGCACGCGGACCGGAAGATCCGCGCGCTGATGGCCGAGCGCCGCTCCATCTACAACCAGGTCACCGAGCTCACCAACCGCATCAAGAACGGCTGAGAGAGACGCTCCGCAGCCTCGAAGGGCGCCCCGGGAACGCTTCCCGGGGCGCCCTTCGGCGTCTCCGGGGACGGTCCGGCCCCTCGTCCACACGCCTGTGCAAGGCCGGGCTGTTCGATTCCGTCGTAGCGGTGGCGCGTTCTCCACAGATTGCGGGATGATCTTCCATCCACAGGGTGGGGACTCAGGAGTTATCCGGATCGCGTCCACAGGCACGTCGGCCGACTGGACAACAGACCAGGTCAGAAGGCTGTGGATTTGTTGGCAACCTTGATCCACAGCTTGTGGATGAATTTTTCGTCCACAGGGCCTCTCGTCGGTTGTCCACGGGCAACCCACAGGGTCAGGTCCATTGCCCACAGGTTCTCCACACCGCTGTCCACTGTTCGGCAACGAAACGCCCGACGTCACCGCGTCGAGTGAAAGCCGTCACATCAAGGGGGACGGTTGGGCTGTGGGGAACGTGGGTAAAGCTGGGGACAGCGCTGGGGAGAAGTCCCCGTGGCCTGTGTACCGGGTGTGCAGAACTTTTGGGTGTCCACAGAAGACCCCGGTTTTCCACCGGCTCCACCCACAGGGGCAGTGGACAAAAAACCGCAGCTGACCTGCGAAGACGACGTTATCCACGGTTTCCACAGGACCTACTACTACTGCCCCCTAGAGTTAGCCCGGAATCCGCTTCGAAGTGGGTCCTGTGCACAACTCGGCGCCGGAGCCTCCTCGACCTCTTGTCGCGACTTGACCCCGAGCCGCACCGAGTGTCGGCGGCGTACGTCAGACTGGGTCCCGCAGTCGACGAAGAGCCAGCAACAGCAGGAGGCGGTTCCGGTGAAGATCCGGGTGGAGCGCGATGTACTCGCGGAGGCGGTGGCCTGGGTGGCCCGCAGCCTTCCGGCCCGTCCGCCGGCGCCGGTGCTCGCGGGCCTTCTGCTGAAGGCCGAGGACGGCGCGCTGAGCTTCTCGAGCTTCGACTACGAGGTCTCGGCCCGTGTCTCCGTCGAGGCCGAGGTCGAGGAGGACGGCACCGTCCTGGTCTCCGGCCGACTGCTCGCCGACATCTGCCGCGCCCTGCCCAACCGTCCCGTCGAGATCTCCACAGACGGTGTACGGGCGACCGTGGTCTGCGGCTCCTCCCGCTTCACCCTCCACACCCTGCCTGTGGAGGAGTACCCGGCCCTGCCGGAGATGCCCACCGCGACCGGCACCGTGCCCGGCGAGGTCTTCGCCTCCGCCGCCGCGCAGGTCGCCATCGCCGCCGGCCGCGACGACACGCTGCCCGTGCTCACCGGTGTGCGCATCGAGATCGAGGGCGACACGGTCACCCTGGCCTCCACCGACCGCTACCGCTTCGCGGTCCGCGAGTTCCTGTGGAAGCCGGAGTCCCCCGACGCCTCCGCGGTCGCCCTGGTGCCCGCGAAGACCCTCCTGGACACCGCCAAGGCGCTCACCAGCGGCGACACCGTCACCCTGGCGCTCTCTGGCTCCGGCAAGGGCGAGGGCCTGATCGGCTTCGAGGGTGCCGGCCGCCGCACCACGACCCGGCTGCTCGAAGGCGACCTGCCGAAGTACCGGACGCTCTTCCCCACCGAGTTCAACTCGATCGCGGTGATCGAGACCGCGCCGTTCGTCGAGGCCGTCAAGCGTGTGGCCCTGGTGGCCGAGCGCAACACCCCGGTCCGCCTCAGCTTCGAGCAGGGCGTGCTGATCCTGGAGGCCGGCTCCAGCGACGACGCACAGGCTGTGGAGCGCGTGGACGCGCAGCTCGACGGCGACGACATCTCGATCGCCTTCAACCCGACCTTCCTGCTGGACGGTCTGAGCGCGATCGACTCCCCGGTCGCCCAGCTCTCCTTCACCACCTCCACCAAGCCCGCGCTGCTGAGCGGCAAGCCGGCCGTGGACGCGGAGGCGGACGAGGCGTACAAGTACCTGATCATGCCGGTGCGGCTCAGCGGCTGACACCTGCGGTTCTGCCGGTGCGGCTCTCCGGATGACCCTTGGGGACGGCTGTCGACTGAGCGGCTGACCCCACAGGTGTGCACCCGGGTCCGGGCGTAGGCTCGGATCCGGGTAAACCGCACACGACGCTTAAGGAATCTCTGATGGAGCTCGGTCTCGTCGGTCTCGGCAAGATGGGCGGCAACATGCGTGAGCGCATCCGCCGCGCAAGTCACACCGTCATCGGATACGACCGCAACCCGGACCTCGCCGATGTCCACAGCCTCGAAGAGCTTGTGGGCAAGCTGAAGGGTCCGCGCGTCGTGTGGGTCATGGTCCCGGCCGGTGCCGCGACCCAGTCCACCGTCGACGAGCTGGCGAACCTGCTCTCCCCCGGCGACATCGTCGTGGACGGCGGAAACTCCCGCTGGACCGACGACGAGAAGCACGCCGAGGAGCTCGCCGCCAAGGGCATCGGGTTCGTCGACTGCGGCGTCTCCGGCGGTGTGTGGGGCCTGGAGAACGGCTACGCGCTGATGTACGGCGGCTCCGCCGAGGACGTGGCGAAGGTCCAGCCGATCTTCGACGCGCTGAAGCCCGAGGGCGAGTTCGGCTCGGTCCACGCGGGCAAGGTCGGCGCCGGCCACTTCGCGAAGATGGTCCACAACGGCATCGAGTACGCGATGATGCAGGCGTACGCCGAGGGCTGGGAGCTCCTGGAGAAGGTCGACTCCGTCACCGACGTGCGCGAGGTCTTCCGCTCCTGGCAGGAGGGCACGGTCATCCGTTCCTGGCTGCTCGACCTCGCGGTCAACGCGCTGGACGAGGACGAGCACCTGGACCAGCTCCGGGGCTTCGCGCAGGACTCCGGCGAGGGCCGCTGGACGGTGGAGGCCGCGATCGACAACGCGGTGCCGCTGCCCGCGATCACCGCGTCGCTGTTCGCGCGGTTCGCGTCCCGTCAGGACGACTCCCCGCAGATGAAGATGATCGCCGCGCTGCGCAACCAGTTCGGTGGCCACGCGGTCGAGTCCAAGAAGTAATCCACAGGCTGTGCACCCCTCGGTGCACAGCAGCCGGGGGAAGGTCGGCGCACACCATGCATGTCACGCATCTGTCGCTGGCCGACTTCCGCTCCTACGCCCGGGTCGAGGTCCCGCTCGATCCGGGCGTCACCGCTTTCGTGGGCGCCAACGGCCAGGGCAAGACCAACCTGGTCGAGGCCGTCGGCTATCTCGCCACCCTCGGCAGCCACCGCGTCGCCTCCGACGCGCCGCTCGTACGGATGGGGGCGGACCGGGCGATCATCCGCGCCGCGGTCACCCAGGGCGAGCGCTCCCAGCTGGTCGAGCTGGAGCTGAACCCGGGGCGCGCGAACCGCGCCCGTATCAACAGGTCCTCGCAGGTCAGACCGCGTGACGTCCTGGGGATCGTACGGACCGTGCTCTTCGCGCCGGAGGACCTGGCCCTGGTGAAGGGCGATCCCGGCGAGCGCCGGCGCTTCCTCGACGAGCTGATCACGGCGCGCGCGCCGCGCATGGCGGGCGTGCGCTCCGACTACGAGCGGGTGCTCAAGCAGCGCAACACCCTGCTGAAGTCCGCGGCCATGGCGCGCCGGCACGGCGGCCGTGGCATGGACCTGTCGACGCTCGACGTGTGGGACCAGCATCTGGCGCGGGCCGGCGCCGAGCTGCTCGCGCAGCGGCTGGATCTGATCGGTGTCCTGCAGCCGCTCGCCGACAAGGCGTACGAGCAGCTGGCACCGGGCGGCGGACCGATTCTGCTGGAGTACCGGCCGTCCGCGCCGGGCCCCGGGCAGACCCGCGAGGAGCTCTACGAGCAGGTGATCGCCGCGCTCGCGGAGGTCCGCAAGCAGGAGATCGAGCGCGGGGTGACGCTGGTCGGGCCGCACCGGGACGAGCTGCTGCTCAAGCTGGGCGACCTGCCGGCGAAGGGGTACGCGAGCCACGGGGAGTCCTGGTCGTTCGCGCTGGCGCTGCGGCTCGCCTCGTACGACCTGCTGCGGGCGGAGGGCAACGAGCCGGTCCTGGTCCTCGACGACGTCTTCGCCGAGCTGGACGCGCGGCGCAGGGAGCGGCTGGCCGAGCTGGTGGCCCCGGGCGAGCAGGTGCTGGTCACGGCGGCGGTGGACGACGACGTGCCGGGCGTCCTCGCGGGGGTTCGGTACGGGGTCGCGGGGGGTTCGGTGGACAGGCTGTGAGGGTTGTGAGGGCGTGAGGTCGTGAGCGAGAACCAGCTTCCCCAGGGCGGTCAGGACCCCCAGGCCGCCAAGGCGGCCCCCGAGTCCTCGGGTGTCGACCTCGCCCGGGTCGCGCTGCGTGCCGCCAAGGAGCAGGCGAAGGCGCGGGGCGCCGCTGCCCAGCAGAAGAAGCAGGCGCGGCGCGGTGGCGGGCTGCGCTCGGGCGCGCACGCCGACGGGCGGGATCCGGTCGGCCTGGGCGCCGCGATCAACCGGCTCATCACCGAGCGCGGCTGGGAGACGCCGGCGGCGGTGGGCGGCGTCATGGGGCGCTGGCCGCAGATCGTCGGCGAGGACCTGGCGAAGCACTGTGTGCCGCTGCGGTACGACGACGACCCGCAGGAGCGGGTGCTGACCGTTCAGTGCGACTCGACGGCGTGGGCGACGCAGCTGCGGCTGCTGGCGCCGAGGCTGGTGGCGCGGCTGAACGAGGACCTGGGGCACGGGACGGTACGGGTGATCAAGGTCTTGGGGCCGGGGTCGGGGCCGCGCAGGGGGTACGGGCCGTTGCGGGCGCCCGGGTCCGTGGGGCCTGGGGACACGTACGGCTGACGTTGCCTGTGGGCGCGGGTGCCCCGCAGGTGCCCCGTGGTGCGGGCCCTGGCGCGGTGAGCGCGTCCGTGGGCTGTGCCCACCCGTTCCGCCCTGCGGAACGATTGCCCACAGCGGCGCGCATCACCGCCCACAGCGGGTCTCCACGGCCATGTCCACACCCGGTCACCGCTCGAAGCGCTAGGTGGCCGTCAGAGCCCTTTGGAGCCCCTCCCCGGATATGGGGAGTCGTCTCGCTCCCGCGCAGGGCGGCACATGCGGACTCAGGTACCGGCAAACCCCCATTCATGTCGGCGCTACCGGTAGACTGGTGGACAATCCCGCCACCCTGCGGAACAAGTCGAACGACGCAGCCGCTCCCGTATGCCCGGAGAACGGCTTGTGCTGTGCCAGAAAGGGCGCTTCGTGGCCGATTCCGGCAACCCCAACGAGAACACTCCGTCCGCCACCGCTGCGTCGTACGACGCCAGCGCGATCACCGTCCTCGAGGGTCTGGACGCGGTCCGCAAGCGACCCGGCATGTACATCGGCTCGACCGGTGAGCGCGGACTCCACCACCTCGTGCAGGAGGTCGTCGACAACTCCGTCGACGAGGCCCTCGCCGGGCACGCGGACACGATCGACGTCACGATCCTGGCCGACGGCGGCGTGCGCGTCGTCGACAACGGCCGCGGTATCCCGGTCGACATGCACCCTGTGGAGAAGAAGCCGGCCGTCGAGGTCGTGCTGACGGTCCTGCACGCGGGCGGCAAGTTCGGCGGCGGTGGCTACGCCGTGTCCGGCGGTCTCCACGGTGTCGGTGTGTCCGTGGTCAACGCGCTGTCCACCAAGGTCTCCGTGGACATCAAGCGGGACGGCTACCGCTGGACGCAGGACTACAAGCTCGGTGTGCCCACCGCGCCCCTGGCCAAGCACGAGCAGGTCTCGGACTCCGGCACGACCGTGACGTTCTGGGCCGACCCGGACGTCTTCGAGACCACCGAGTACTCCTTCGAGACCCTCGCGCGCCGCTTCCAGGAGATGGCCTTCCTCAACAAGGGCCTCACCCTGAATCTGACGGACGAGCGCGAGTCCGCGAAGGCCACCGTCGGCGCCGACGACCCGGACGCCGAGGCCGCCGAGCCGACCGCGCGCACGGTGACGTACCACTACGAGGGCGGCATCGTCGACTTCGTGAAGTACCTCAACTCGCGCAAGGGCGAGCTGATCCACCCGACCGTCATCGACGTCGAGGCCGAGGACAAGGAGCGCATGCTCTCGGTCGAGATCGCGATGCAGTGGAACTCGCAGTACAGCGAGGGTGTGTACTCCTTCGCCAACACGATCCACACGCATGAGGGCGGTACGCACGAAGAGGGCTTCCGCGCCGCGCTGACGGGCCTCGTGAACCGGTACGCGCGCGAGAAGAAGCTGCTGCGCGAGAAGGACGACAACCTCACGGGTGAGGACATCCGCGAGGGTCTGACGGCGATCATCTCGGTCAAGCTGGGCGAGCCGCAGTTCGAGGGCCAGACGAAGACCAAGCTGGGCAACACGGAGGCCAAGACCTTCGTCCAGAAGATCGTCCACGAGCACCTCAACGACTGGTTCGACCGGAACCCGGTCGAGGCCGCGGACATCATCCGCAAGTCGATCCAGGCGGCCACCGCGCGCGTGGCGGCCCGCAAGGCGCGTGACCTGACGCGTCGCAAGGGCCTGCTGGAGTCGGCGTCCCTTCCGGGCAAGCTGAGCGACTGCCAGTCGAACGACCCCACCAAGTGCGAGATCTTCATCGTCGAGGGTGACTCCGCCGGCGGCTCGGCCAAGTCCGGCCGTAACCCGATGTACCAGGCCATCCTGCCGATCCGCGGCAAGATCCTGAACGTCGAGAAGGCGCGGATCGACAAGATCCTGCAGAACACCGAGGTCCAGGCGCTGATCTCGGCCTTCGGCACCGGAGTCCACGAGGACTTCGACATCGAGAAGCTCCGCTATCACAAGATCATTCTGATGGCGGACGCCGACGTCGACGGCCAGCACATCAACACCCTGCTGCTGACCTTCCTCTTCCGCTTCATGCGTCCGCTGGTCGAGGCCGGTCACGTCTACCTCTCCCGCCCCCCGCTCTACAAGATCAAGTGGGGCCGGGAGGACTTCGAGTACGCGTACTCGGACCGTGAGCGGGACGCGCTCGTCGAGCTGGGCAAGCAGAACGGCAAGCGGATCAGGGAAGACTCGATCCAGCGCTTCAAGGGTCTGGGCGAGATGAACGCCGAGGAGCTGCGCGTCACCACGATGGACCAGGACCACCGTGTCCTCGGCCAGGTGACCCTGGACGACGCGGCCCAGGCGGACGACCTGTTCTCGGTGCTGATGGGTGAGGACGTCGAGGCCCGGCGCTCGTTCATCCAGCGCAACGCCAAGGACGTTCGCTTCCTCGACATCTGAGTCGGTCTCAGCTGACCGTACGAAAGGACTGACGACCAGCAATGGCCGACGAGAACCCCCCTGTGACCACCGAAGAAGAAGAGCCGGTCCTCCGCATCGAGCCCGTCGGGCTCGAGACCGAGATGCAGCGCTCGTACCTCGACTACGCGATGTCCGTCATCGTCTCGCGTGCGCTGCCCGACGTCCGGGACGGCCTCAAGCCGGTCCACCGTCGCGTGCTGTACGCGATGTACGACGGCGGCTACCGGCCCGAGAAGGGCTTCTACAAGTGCGCCCGCGTCGTCGGTGACGTCATGGGTACGTACCACCCGCACGGCGACTCCTCCATCTACGACGCGCTCGTCCGCCTCGCCCAGCCCTGGTCGATGCGGATGCCGCTGGTGGACTCCAACGGCAACTTCGGCTCTCCGGGCAACGACCCGGCCGCCGCCATGCGGTACACCGAGTGCAAGATGATGCCGCTGGCCATGGAGATGCTCCGGGACATCGACGAGGAGACCGTCGACTTCCAGGACAACTACGACGGCCGCAACCAGGAGCCGACGGTCCTGCCGGCGCGCTTCCCGAACCTGCTGGTCAACGGCTCCGCGGGCATCGCGGTCGGCATGGCGACCAACATCCCGCCGCACAACCTGCGCGAGGTCGCGGCCGGCGCCCAGTGGGCGCTCGAGCACCCCGAGGCCACCCACGAGGAGCTCCTCGACGCGCTCATCGAGCGCATCAAGGGCCCGGACTTCCCGACCGGCGCGCTGGTCGTGGGCCGCAAGGGCATCGAGGAGGCGTACCGCACCGGTCGTGGCTCCATCACGATGCGCGCGGTCGTCGAGGTCGAGGAGATCCAGAACCGCCAGTGCCTGGTGGTCACGGAGCTTCCGTACCAGACCAACCCGGACAACCTCGCGCAGAAGATCGCCGACCTGGTCAAGGACGGAAAGGTCGGCGGCATCGCCGACGTCCGCGACGAGACCTCGTCCCGTACCGGCCAGCGCCTCGTCATCGTGCTCAAGCGCGACGCCGTCGCCAAGGTCGTGCTCAACAACCTCTACAAGCACACCGACCTGCAGACGAACTTCGGCGCGAACATGCTGGCGCTCGTCGACGGTGTGCCGCGCACGCTCTCGCTCGACGCGTTCATCCGCCACTGGGTGACGCACCAGATCGAGGTCATCGTGCGCCGGACCCGCTTCCGGCTGCGCAAGGCCGAGGAGCGCGCCCACATCCTGCGCGGTCTGCTCAAGGCGCTGGACGCGATCGACGAGGTCATCGCGCTCATCCGGCGCAGCGACACCGTCGAGGTCGCGCGCGAGGGCCTGATGGGCCTGCTGCAGATCGACGAGATCCAGGCCAACGCCATCCTCGAGATGCAGCTGCGCCGGCTCGCCGCCCTGGAGCGCCAGAAGATCGTCGCCGAGCACGACGAGCTCCAGGTGAAGATCAACGAGTACAACGCGATCCTCGCCTCCGAGGCGCGTCAGCGTCAGATCGTCAGCGAGGAGCTGGCGCTGCTCGTCGAGAAGTTCGGCGACGACCGCCGCTCCAAGCTGGTGCCCTTCGACGGTGACATGTCCATCGAGGACCTGATCGCCGAGGAGGACATCGTCGTCACCATCACGCGTGGCGGCTATGTGAAGCGGACGAAGACCGAGGACTACCGCTCGCAGAAGCGCGGCGGCAAGGGCGTGCGCGGTACGAAGCTGAAGCAGGACGACATCGTCGACCACTTCTTCGTCTCCACGACCCACCACTGGCTGCTCTTCTTCACCAACAAGGGCCGGGTCTACCGGGCGAAGGCCTACGAGCTCCCGGACGCCGGCCGGGACGCGCGCGGCCAGCACGTCGCCAACCTGCTGGCCTTCCAGCCGGACGAGCAGATCGCCGAGATCCTCGCGATCCGCGACTACGAGGCGGCGCCGTACCTGGTGCTCGCCACGAAGGCCGGTCTGGTGAAGAAGACCGCGCTGAAGGACTACGACTCCCCGCGCGCGGGCGGTGTCATCGCGATCAACCTCCGTGAGGCGGAGGACGGCAGCGACGACGAGCTGATCGGCGCCGAGCTGGTCTCGGCGGAGGACGATCTGCTGCTCATCAGCAAGAAGGCGCAGTCGATCCGGTTCACCGCGACCGACGACGCGCTGCGCCCGATGGGACGTGCCACCTCGGGCGTCAAGGGGATGAGTTTCCGCGAGGGCGACGAGCTGCTCTCGATGAATGTCGTCCGGCCCGGTACGTTCGTCTTCACCGCCACCGATGGTGGGTACGCGAAGCGGACCAACGTGGACGAATACCGCGTTCAGGGTCGTGGTGGCCTCGGTATCAAGGCCGCCAAGATCGTGGAGGACCGTGGTTCGCTCGTGGGCGCGCTGGTGGTCGAGGAGACGGATGAGATCCTCGCCATCACGCTGTCCGGCGGTGTGATTCGTACGCGAGTCAACGAAGTCAGGGAGACCGGCCGTGACACCATGGGCGTCCAGCTGATCAACCTGGGCAAGCGGGATGCCGTCGTCGGCATCGCGCGCAACGCCGAGGCGGGCAGCGAGGCCGATGAGGTCGACGAGGTCGATGCCGAGGCCGAGATCGGCGAAGGCGTCGAGGCCGCGACCGCGGCCGAGGCCGAGGCAGCCGAGGGCAATGAGTCCTCGGCCGGGGAGCACGAGGAGTAGAGCGTGAGTGGAGCCACGGGCGCCGGTTCGGCGGCTGCCGGAGCTTCTGCTGGGGCCGGAGCGAACGGTGCCCGTGGCTCCGCCACGGACTCCCAGGGGGTTGCGGTGACGGACACCCGAGGGCCCAAGCCCTCGTACGAGACGTACAACGGGCCGTTGCCCGGCGAGCGCGCGGGCGCGCAGCAGCCGAGCGGGCCGTACCACCCGCCGCAGGCGTACGGCGCTCAGGCGCCGGGCACCGGCGGTGGCGGTACGGCGACGGCCGGCGTGGCAGACGGTGGCACGGGAGGCGGGGTGGCAGGCGGCGTGATCGGCGGCGTGTCGGGCGGTGTGGGCGGTCAGAACACGGGCGCCGTGCGCCGGCCGCGCACGGGGGCGCGTACGACGCCCCGTACGCGCAAGGCGCGGCTGCGGGTGGCCAAGGCCGACCCGTGGTCGGTGATGAAGGTGAGCTTCCTGCTCTCCATCGCGCTCGGCGTCTGCACGGTCGTGGCCGCGTCGGTGCTGTGGATGGTCATGGACGCCATGGGCGTCTTCTCGACCGTCGGCGGCACGATCAGCGAGGCGACGGGCTCGAACGAGTCCAACGGCTTCGACCTGCAGTCGTTCCTGTCGCTGCCGCGCGTGCTGATGTTCACCTCGGTCATCGCCGTGATCGACGTGGTCCTGATGACCGCCCTGGCGACGCTGGGCGCGTTCATCTACAACCTGTCGGCCGGATTCGTGGGCGGTGTCGAGCTCACGCTGGCGGAGGACGAGTGACCGACGAGTGACCTGCGGGGGGCCGGCCGCTGTACCCATCAGGGGCCTCCGGCCCCGGGCGATTTTGGGACTGGCCGCCACGTGCGCTAATCTTCAGGAGTCAGCGCGCGGGACATCCCGCAGAGCGCGGCGGGGCTATAGCTCAGTTGGTTAGAGCGCATCCCTGATAAGGATGAGGCCACAGGTTCAAATCCTGTTAGCCCCACAGTGACGATCGGCCCGGACGGTTCACCCGTTCGGGCCGATTGCTTTTGCCGAGACGTGCCCGGCCGAGGTCACCGATCGGTATCGGTCGGTGTGTAGAGTGGGCGTCAGAAGTCTCCTACGTCAACGAAAGACGAGGTCGCGCGGTGAAGAAGCTTCTCCTGGTCGCACTGGCCGCCATCGGCGGGCTCCTCGTGTACCGCCAGATCCAGGCGGATCGCGCCGAGCAGGATCTGTGGACGGAGGCGACCGACTCCGTGCCCGCGGGTTCGGGTGTCTGAGTCGCACACAGTCTGAGGGTGAAGCCCCGGCCGCGTTCGAGCGGCCGGGGCTTCGCGCTGTTTCGGGCGCTGCCGACAGCGCCGGCGCGCTGTTTCAGGACCGTGACGCCACCTCCCTTGAGTTCACCTGAGCAAATCACTAAGTTGCGAGAGCAAAGTTGAGTGATCGCGGTCAAGGGGGGATGGCGTGAGAGCGCTGAGCGTGCGAGGGACTGTGGCGGTCGGCTGGGTGGTGGGGGCGTTGCTCGCCCTGCTGCTCGCGCCGGCGCCTGGGGCGGCCGCGGCCGACGGGGAGGCGGGCGGGGCCGGGAGCCTCGTGATGGTGCTGGACTCCTCGGGCTCCATGGGCGACGACGACGGCTCCGGACGTACGCGAATGGAGGCGGCCCGCACGGCCGTCGGCACCGTCGTCGACGGCCTCCCCGACGGCCACCCCACCGGCCTGCGGGTCTACGGCGCCGACCGGCCCCGGGGCTGCACGGACACCCGGCTCGTCCGCCCGGTCGCACCGCTGGACCGGGCCGGGCTCAAGGCCGCCGTCGCGGGCCTGAAGCCCACCGGGGACACGCCCATCGGGCTCTCCCTCCAGAAGGCCGCCCAGGACCTGCCCCGGCCCGCCTCCGGCGCCGTAGGGGCCTCCCGCACGATCCTGCTGATCTCCGACGGTGAGGACAACTGCGGCGACCCCGCGCCCTGCACGGTGGCCGCGCAGCTCGCCAAGGTCGGGATCGGGCTGCGGATCGACACCGTCGGCTTCCAGGTGAAGGGCGCGGCGCGCGAGCAGCTGGAGTGCATCGCCGAGGCGGGCAACGGCCGTTACTACGACGCGCCCGACGCCGACGCGCTGGCCCGGCAGCTCCAGCGGGCCGCGCAGTTCTCGGCCGACGGCTACCGGCTGCGCGGCGAGCGCATCACCGGCACGCCGACGAGCGACCGGGCGCCCGCTCTCGTACCGGGGCAGTACCTGGACACCATCGGGCCGGGTGAGAAGCGGTACTACGCGGCCGACCTGGACGACGTGTCCACGGTGGACTTCTCGGCGACGGCCGTGCCGCAGGCGGGCGCGGCGGTGGACACGGTCGACGCGCTGGCCACCAGCCTCGCGTACGCCTCCGTCAGTGGCGAGGGCACCTGCGCGACCAACACCGAGATGTTCCAGCAGAACGAGGGCGCAGTACCGCTGACCTCGGCCGTCGCCCGCGTACCGACCGAGAAGCGGTACTCGACCTGCGACAAGGTGGGTCGCTACTGGTTCGTGGTCGAGCGCCGGAGCAAGTCCGCCTCGGGCGCGGCCCGCTGGCCGCTGGAGCTGGTCCTCGGCGTCGAGGCGCCGCTGCCCGCCGGGACGGTCCCGGCGCAGTCCAGGCCGGACTACGGAAGCGGGGGCGAGGACGCCGTCCTGCCCACCGGCGACCCCCGTGAGGTCAGGGGCGGCACCGGCTTCAACGACGCCCGTGAGCTGGGGCGGGGCGTGTGGCGGGACCGTCTGCTGCCCTCCCAGACGCTCTGGTACAAGGTGCCGGTGGGCTGGGGACAACAGCTCCGTTACGGCGTCGAGTTCGCCAACGAACCGACCGTCGACGGGGCTTCGTCGGTCAACTCGTACGGTGGCACGGAGGTCTACACTCCGGCCCGGCACCCGGTCGGCGGCGGTACGGGCGAGTTCAGCTCCCGGACCACGTACAACGGTCGTCCCGCCGCGCTCGGCATGGGTACGGTGCCGGTCGCCTGGACGAACCGGTACGAGCACCATCCCAACGTCGTTCCCGTGCACACCACGGGCGGCTTCTACATCGCCGTCACCCTGGGCGCGCGGGCGGCGGAGATCGCCGAGAACCCGCGGATCGCGATGGTCCTGCGGATCGCGGTCCTCGGCGCGGAGTTGTCGGGGCCCGAACACGGCGCGGCGCCGGTGGCCGCGGCGGGAAAGCCCGACAAGCGGGGCGAAAGCTCCGCGCACGCAGACAGCGGAGGGACGGGCGGGGCAGGATGGACCGTCACCCGGGCCGCCGCGGCGGGCGGCGCGGCCGTCGTCCTGATCGCGGGGGTCGTGTTCCTCGTCAGGCGCGTACGGGGCGGCGGGAGCGGGACAGCCACGGACACGAGGAGAGGCGCGTGAAGACGCAGCGCGTGGGTACGCAGCGCGTGAGGGTGGGTGCGGGCCGGGGCCTGGTGGGGGCGGTGTGCGCGGCCGTGTTCACGGCGGCGGTGCTGCCCTCGGGCACGGCGTGGGCGGCGGGGGACAGCCCGTACGGCTTCGACGGCGGTGCCCAGCCGATCAAGGGCGCCGCTTCCAGCCTGGACGCACGGCAGTTGAAGGCGGGCCAGAGCTACCAGGACACCATCAAGAAGGACGGCAAGCTCTACTACCGGGTCGACCTCGACGACAAGAAGAACGCGTACGTCTCGGTGGTCGCGGTGCCCAAGCTCGGCGGCAAGGCGGAGTACGGCGACGGGGTCAAGGTGACCCTGCAGGACGGCTCCGGCGCGCAGTGCGGCTACCAGGACTCGTCGTTCGAGTCGGCCGCGTTCCCCAGGCCCATCACCGCGTACGCCCACCGCACGATCGAGGCCGACAGCTCCACCTGCCAGCAGGCGGGCGCCTACTACGTGCTGGTCGAGCGGACCTCGAAGGCCGTCTCCACGCCCGACGACTGGGTACTGGAGATCCGGTACGTCCCCGAGCCGGGCGTGAAGCAGACCGGCCCCACCGAACTGCCCGAGAACTGGCCCTCCTCCACGCCCGCGCCGCCGGCCGGCGGGCCGCAGAAGCGGCAGGGCGGGGCGGGCTTCCACGGCGCCACCTCGCTGCGGCAGGGCGAGTGGCGCGCCGACATCAAGCCCGGGCAGACGCTGTTCTACCGGGTGCCCGTCGACTGGGGGCAGCAGGTCTTCGGCAGCGCGGAGCTGGGCAGCAGCCCGACCGGCGCCACCGGGTACGTCCCCAACGCGCTGGTGCTCTCGCTCGACAACCCGGCGCGCGGCCATGTCGACCAGGACACCGTCAGCTACGACGGCAAGCCGGCGACGGTGGCGCTCGACGCGCACCGGCCGGTCGCCTTCGAGAACCGCTACTCCTCCAACAGCTACACCAACGCCCTGCGCTTCGCGGGCTGGTACTACCTGACGGTCACGCTCTCCCCGGAGATCGTCAAGGAGTACGGGGACAAGCCGGTGCCGCTGACCCTGCGGGTGAACGTCACCGGCACGGCGAAGGCGGGCCCCGCGTACGACGGGGACGCCGGGCCCTTCAAGGTCACCGACGACGACCGGGACGCGGCCGCCAACGGCGCGAGCGGGGCCGAGGCGCAGCGGGACGAGAGCATGGTCCTGGTCGCGGCGGCCGGGCTCGGCGCCGGCACGGTGCTGCTCGTCGGGCTCGGCGTGTGGACCCTCGCCGGGCGGCGCCGGGCGGCGAGGGACGCGGCGGGGCAGGGTGGTCCGCCGGGCGGTCCGCCGCAGTTCGGGCCGCCCCCGGCCTGGTAGGGCGGGCGGGGCGGTCAGGCCTGGGTGAGCGCCCAGATACCGACGGCGAAGCAGATCAGCGCGAGGAACAGCACCGGGACCGCGACCTTCGGGGGCGGTCCCGGTCGCTTTGCCGGGAGACGGACCGGGGCAGGGGCGGAGGACGGCGTCGGGACGGACGGAACCTGGGTGGGAACCTGTCCGGCCTGAGCGGTGTATTGAAGTGTAGAAGCGTGGGGGAACGGCACTGCGGCCGTCGGGGTCTGGACGAAGTCCGGGGCGGCGGCGGGAAGGGGGGAGGCCGCGTGCGCGGAGGACGTGGGGGCCGGCTGTGGGGGCGGCGGGGGCAGATGGAAGCTGCCCGTCTCGGAGGGGCTCGGCAGGGGCGGCTGCGGCTGAGAATGCTGCGCCTGGTCCTGGAGGTGTGGCTGCGGCTGTGGCGGTACGTCCACGGGGGCGGCCGGGGTCTGTGCGGCTTGAGTCTGGGCGGCCGGGGTCTGGGCGGCCTGGGCCTCGGGGCCGTTGGGGGCGAAGCCGGTGGGCAGCGGGCCGATCTGGTCGAAGACCTCGACGGGCTCCTCGTCCGGGCGGGCGTCGGGCAGCATCTCGACGGCCGTGGTCAGCGCCTTGCGCACGCCCGTGGCCGTCTTGAAGCGGGCCTGCGGGTCCGGCTGGAGCAGGCCGGCCAGGACCTGCCACAGCGGCTCGGGGATCCCCTCCGGGGCTCCCGGTGTCCCGTGCGCCATGAAGTACTCGATCAGGGCGCGGGAGTCCGGCTTCTGGCCCTGGAGCAGATAGAGCGCGACCAGGCCGACGGCGAAGAGGTCGGCCGGGAAGTCCGGCTCGGCGCCGAGCATCTGCTCGGGCGCGAAGTAACCGGGCGTCCCCACCACGTAGTTGGTCTCCGTGAGGCGGGGCTCGCCCTTGCGCATCGAGATGCCGAAGTCGGACAGCCGCAGGTGCGGCCGCCCGGTTCCGGTGACGTCGAGCAGGATGTTCGCCGGCTTGATGTCGCGGTGCACGACCCCCTCCGCGTGCACCGCGGCAAGTCCGGCGAGCAGCTGGTCCAGCAGGGTGCAGACGAAGCGCGGCGGCAGCGGGCCGTAGTCGCCGATGACGTGGGCCAGAGACCCGCCGGCCACCAGGTCCATGGTGAACAGCACCTTGTCGTCGTCGGCGGCCCAGCTGGCCGGGGCGAGGACATGGGGGTGGTCGATCCGGAGCGCCTGCTCGCGGACGAAGCGGAGCAGCGTGTGGGCGTCGCTCTGCTGGAGCACCTTGGCCGCCACATAGCGGCGGCGCCGGTGGTCCCATGCCCGCCAGACCGCTCCGACACCACCCCGTCCGATCGGGTCGACCAGTTCGTACCGACCAGCGAAGACCTCACCCATTGCGCTGCGCCCGCTCCCCGTCGTGCCTCGTCGGCCCGGTATCAGCTGCCGGACCGGCTGCTCTGCGTCAGTTCTGGTGCGACTCGTAGTGGGCGACCGCGTCGGCGGTGCGCCCGGCGCCGTACACCCGGAGGAACTCTGCCAGTTCGGGGTGGGCCGGGGCGAGAGAGTCGGCCGCATCGATGATGTCGCCGGCCGCCGCGACCGAGCGCAGCAGCGACTGGATCTCGCGGACCACCCGGCGCACGGTCGGCGCGCCCGAGCTGGTCGTGGTCTGGCTGGTGCCGGTGAGCACGGAGCCTCCCTGGGACTTCTTGATCTCGTCCATGCGGTCGGTGGCCTCGGCCGCGCTGACGCTGCCGTCGGCGACCAGACCGGCGAGCTCCTGCAGGGCCTGGACGCGCTGGACGACGGCCGGGTTGCCGATCTTGGCGCGCTGGCCGCTCATGAGTTGGGAGAGCATGGGTGCCGAGAGGCCGAGCACAGCCGCGAGTCGGGCCTGATTGAGGCCGAGGTCGTCGATCAGTCGACGGAAGAGCGCCCCCAGTGGCTCTCCGTACCAACTGCGCTGAAGCTCGCGGGCTCTAGCCGTGGCTTCTTGCTGCGCTGCGTCCATTACTTCTCCCCATCCCTTAGTTCGCCACTGCGAACCTCGATCAGCATCTTACGGAGCGTGGTCGCCGACCGGGAGTCCCAATCCTTTTGCGGGAATGAGGGGGTGACCCGGTACTCTGTTCTCGTTCCGGGGCCTTAGCTCAGTTGGTAGAGCGCTGTCTTTGCATGGCAGATGTCAGGGGTTCGACTCCCCTAGGCTCCACTTCTCGCACCCCTCCTGACCTGCGGAAACGCAGGCCTGGAGGGGTGTTTTGCGTGCGGCCGCGTACCCTACTTGCATGGGTGTGCAACATCAGGTGTGGGATTCCGACGGTGCCGACCGCGCGGTGGCGGTGCTCAAGGCGGTGGCGGACCCGTCGCGGTTCCGGCTGCTGTGGGCGCTGAGCCGGGAGGAGCTGCCGGTGAGCGCGCTCGCGGAGCTGTTGGGGGCGCATGTCGCGGCGACCTCGCAGCATCTGGCGAAGCTGCGGGCGGCGGGGCTCGTCACGTCCCGGCGGGAGGGGACGCGGATCTACTACCGGGCGCCGAGCGAGCACGTGCGGGGGCTGCTGGAGGGGGCGACGCTGGCGGCCGGGGACTCCGCCGAGGCGGGCGGGCACGGCGACTCGGCCGAGGCCGCCGCCGCCCCCGCCGCTCAGGAGCGGACGGCCCCGGCCGGGGCGGTACGGGCCGCCCGTCGCCGGCCCGCGACGGGCTGACCCCTCAGACCTGCCCGCCGAGGCCCGGCCCGCCCAGGCCCTGGACATCGAGGCCCTGCTCGTCGAGGCGGTACTCCTCCGGTTCGGCGGCGTAGGAGTAGAGCTCGGCGTAGCGGCCCCAGTCGGTGGCGGTGTCCAGCTGCCGGGTGAGCTGCTCGCTGGTGTAGTGGTGGGCGAGGACGTCGCGGAAGAAGCCCGCGCGCAGGGTGCCGTCGCGGCTCTGGCGGAGGCTGGTGAGGATCGTCCGTACGAGAGGGAGATCCCGGGCCGCTTCGGCGAAGATCCGCTTCGATGTCTGGACGTCGGCGCCGGCGAAAGAGACGCCCCGGTCGGTCAGCCGAAGGTCGTCGCCGTGGATCTCGGCGAGGCCGAGGAGGTCGAGGGCGTCGACCAGCGGAAGGACGTCGTCGACGTCGAGGCCCAGGCCGTCCGCGAGGTCGGCGAGGTCGGCCGTGCCGTCGCGGTGGGCGACGATCTCGGCGAGACCGGAGAGGCCGTCGACGGTGGCCGTGGGCAGCGGAGTGTTGGCGAGGCTCCGCTTCTCGGCTGCGGGGGTCTCCGTACGGCTCGGGGTGCGGGTCTCCTTCGGGCGGCCGGTCATGATCCGGTAGACGCGGTCGATGAGCTCCTCGAACTCGGGCGCGTTCCGGTCGCGGGGCCGGTCCAGGCCGATCTCGATGGTCTCCCGGATCGTGCCGTACGGGCGGGAGCCGAGGACCACGATCCGGTCGGCCATCAGGACGGCCTCCTCGATGTTGTGGGTGACCAGGACGACCGCGCGGGTGGGGAACTGGCCCGACTCCCACAGCTCCATCAGCTCGCCGCGCAGGTTCTCGGCGGTCAGCACGTCGAGCGCGGAGAACGGCTCGTCCATCATCAGCACGTCCGGCTCGACGACGAGCGCGCGGGCGAAGCCGACGCGCTGGCGCATGCCGCCGGACAGCTCCTTGGGGTAGGCGGACTCGAAGCCGTCGAGGCCGATGAGGTCGATGGCCTGCAGGGCGGCCTCGGCCCGCTCGTCAGCGGGCATCCCCTTGGCCTCCAGGCCGAGTTCGACGTTCTGCTGGACGGTCAGCCAGGGCAGCAGGGCGAAGGTCTGGAAGACCATGGCGGTGCCGGGGTTGGCGCCGGTCAGGTTCTCGCCCCGGTAGGTGACGGTTCCCGAGCTGGGCGGGACGAGGCCGGCGAGGCAGCGCAGCAGGGTGGACTTGCCGGAGCCGGACCTGCCGAGCAGGGCGACGATCTCGCCGGCCCGGACCTTCAGGTCGATGCCGGCGAGGACGGGGAGTTCGCCGTCGGCGCCCGCGTACGACTTGGTCAGGCCGACCGTTTCGAGCAGGACCTCGCCGTCGACGGGGGCGGGGGCCGGGGCGGCGCCCGTGGCGCGGGCGAGGCGGCGGTTGCGGAGGGCTGCGAAGACCATGGGGGGCTCCAGTAAGGCGCACTCAGAGGGGTGCTGAGAGAGGTCTGAGAGTGGTGCTGAGAGTGGTGCTGAGGGGACGTCAGAGGGTGTAGCGGGCTTCCGCCAGGCGGTAGAGACGGCGCCAGACGAGCCGGTTGAGAGCGACGACGTACACGCTCATCACGGCCACCCCGGCGAGCAGCTGCGGGTAGTCGCCGCGCTCGGTGGCCTGGTAGATGTACGCGCCGAGGCCGGTGGCGGTCAGGGTGGTGCCGCCGAAGGTGACGACCTCGGAGACGATCGAGGCGTTCCAGGCGCCGCCGGAGGCGGTGATGCCGCCGGTGACGTACGAGGGGAAGATCCCCGGGATGATCAGGCGCTTCCAGCGCTGCCATCCGCGTACGCCGAGGTCGTCCATGGCCTCGCGCAGGTCGGTCGGGATGGCCATGGCGCCGGCGATGGTGTTGAAGAGGATGTACCACTGGGCGCCGAGTGCCATCAGCAGGATGCCGCCGATGTCGATGGAGAGCCCGGTCTTCAGGAAGAACCAGGTGGCGAGCGGGAAGAGGAAGTTGGCGGGGAAGGACGCCAGGACCTGGACGACGGGTTGGGCGATCCGGGTCAGCCGCGGTGAGAAGCCGATCTTCACGCCGATCGGTACCCAGATCAGGGTCGCGCCGATGACGAGGACGACGACTCGGGCGAGGGTGGCGAGGCCGAGGAGAAGCGGTTCTGCGAAGACGCCGAGGCCCGTCTCGTCGTAGAGGTACCGGCCGAGGTCGAACAGACCCCACAGGATCAGCGCGCCCGCGACGACGGCGAAGACGAGGTCACCGGTGCGCTGCCTCGTACGGTCGACGAAGAGCGCGTGGTCGTCGGTGCCGAGGAGGCGGCCCGCCCTGCCCAGGCCCTCGCCGACCGGGCGCAGCAGCCGGCCGAGCAGCCGGGGCCAGTGGGAGCGGCGCAGGAAGTCCAGGACGAAGGAGCGCTGGATCTCGCCCGCCTCGGACTGCTCGTTCTTGAACTTCTCCGCCCAGGCGGTCAGCGGTCGCCAGAAGAGGAAGTTCACGCCGGTGACCATGACGGCCATGGTGAGGATGGCCCAGCCGATCTTGCCGAGGTCGCCGTCGGCGATCGCGGCGCCCGCGTAGGAGCCGACGCCTGGCAGGGCGTACGACTGGCCGCCGACGGTGATGGCCTCGGCGGCGACGAGGAAGAACCAGCCGCCACCGAAGCTCATCATGCCGTTCCAGACCAGGCCGATCGCCCCGGCCGGCACCTCGACCTTCCAGAACCGCATCCAGCGGCTGAAGCCGAACGAGCGGGAGAGCTCGTCGAGTTCGCGGGGGAGGGAGGTGAGCGACTGGTAGAAGCCGAAGGTCATGTTCCACGCCTGCGAGGTGAAGATCGCGAAGATCGCCGCGCACTCGAGGCCGAACATGGAGCCGGGGAAGAGGGCGAGGAAGCCGGTGACGGCGACGGTGAGGAAGCCGAGCACGGGCACGGACTGGAGGATGTCCAGGGCGGGGATGAGGATCCGCTCCAGGCGGCGGGAGCGGGCGGCGGCGTACGCGTAGCCGAGGGTGAAGACGGTGGACGCGGCGAGTGCGATGAACATCCGCAGCAGGGAGCGGGCGGCGTCGTAGGGCAGTCGGGCCGGGTCGGTGTCGACCTGGACGGACTGGCTGGTGGAGAAGCTGACGGTGGTGCCCTCGCCCACCCGGAGGGTGACGTAGAGCAGGACGAGGACGGCGGCGGCGACCACCGCGTCGACCCAGGTGAGCGCGGTCAGCCGGTTGGCCACCCGGGATGCGAGGGAGGCCGGCGCGGGGGCGGGCCTGGTCCGGAACGACATGGAAGAACCTCCGGCGACGCGGCGGGGTGCCCCACCCGGTCCGGCGACCTTCGGCGCGCGAGGGCGGGAAGGTGGGAGGGGCGGGGGTACCCGGCGCGTGCGCGTGGGCGTGAGCAGAGCGAGGACATGACAGCACTCGCCTGCTGCGCGATGAGCGGAGCGCGGGCGGGCGCGCCGGGCCTGTCCCGCGTGGGGAGCACGGGGAGCGGGCGGAAGGTCAGCGGCTGCCGAGGGGGCGGCGGTACGAACTGGGAGGCTCTGCGCTCATGGCTGCCTCCTCCGGCTCGGCCTGCGGTTCCTCTGTCGTGGCGGCCCCGGGCGGATGAATGCGGTGGTCCGGTGCGGGGGCGCCTTCGGAAGTGTGCGCCTCATTGCGCCGATACGCAAATATGGAGGGCGCGACCCCTTCCCTTTGCTCGTTGTTGCGTCGATGTGCAAGTATGGGTTTCCGGACGGCGCACGACGTCATGTCCGTAGGTGCGTCATGTGCGTCATGTGCGTCATGTGCGTCAGGTCCGCAGAGGCCGGTACGGACGTACGGCCTTCCCGTCCCACTCGTGGAACCGAGCGGCGCCCCGCGCCCCGCTCTCCTCCGCCGTGCCCGCCGCGGGCTCCTTCCATCGTCATCTCACACCTGGGGGTTCCCCATGGTCATGCTCAACAAGGCAGCGCCCTCGAAGGCGAAGCGCCCCAGCCTGGAGCGTCAGGCCATCGCCTTCACCACCGCGCTCTATCTCGTCATCTGCGCCGGACTGCTGATCGTCCACTACGGCGCCCCCGAGCCGCCGCCCGCACCGGCCGGCTCCTCGTCCACCTCTCCGTACAACCCGTAACAGGCCGCGAACAGGCCCTGCGCACACGCACCTTCGAGGAGGGAAAACATGCAGAAAGACCAGCAGAGAGAACAGTGGAAGGGACGCTGGATCCAGGTCGCCGCCGACGACAG
Organism: Streptomyces sp. NPDC058579; assembly: GCF_042718575.1. Lineage (NCBI taxonomy): Bacteria > Bacillati > Actinomycetota > Actinomycetes > Kitasatosporales > Streptomycetaceae > Streptomyces > Streptomyces sp. NPDC058579. The sequence continues at coordinate 380,462 of NZ_JBHXPI010000001.1, read as the reverse complement.
CGCGGCCGTGGCGAAGGCCCGCGCGGCGACCGGTGTCGACTTCGAGGCGGCCGGCGGCCGGGTGTGGGAGTCGGACACCTTCGTCCACCTGCCCGTCGTCGTCAACGTCCGCGACGGCGACACCATCCGGCGCGAGCGACTGGTCTTCGCCCTCGGCGACGACGTCCTCGTCACGCTCCAGCCCGCCACCCCCTTCACCCCGTTCGACAAGGCACTGGCACGTATGCGCCGCCTTCCGCACCTGGCTGAGAGCGCACAAGGCGTCATGTACACGCTGCTGTACGCCCTCAACGAGGCGCAGGAGCGGGTCATCGACCACGCCAGCGACGTCCTGGAGCACATGAGCGACGAGATCGCGCTCGCCACGGACGGCTACGACGAGCGCGGCGTCGAGATCGGCGTCAGCGACATGCAGGACACCATCAAGCGGATGAACGCGGCCGAGGAGATCGTCTCCCGCTCGCAGGAGTCCCAGCTGATGCTGGCCCGCGCGGCCCGCCACCTCCGGGCCGAGTCGGGCACCCGAGACCCGCAGCTCGCCGCGCTCATCGACGTCCTGCTCGCCGACATCAACGGAGTCAAGGACCACGCCAGTTACGAGCACGACAAGGTCCGCTACCTCCAGCAGTCGATCATGACCTCGCTTGACGTGAAGCAGAACCAGATCGTGAAGGTCTTCACGATCATCACGGCGGTCTTCCTGCCGCCGACCCTGATAGCCACCTTCTACGGCATGAACTTCACCAACATGCCCGAACTCTCCTGGGACCACGGCTTCCTGGTCACGACCCTGCTGACCTTCGTCGCCGCGCTGATCCCGCTCTGGTACATCCACCGCCGTGGCTGGCTCCGCTAGCCCGACGCCCACCGCTGGTCCGCCCCCCACCCGCTAGTCCGCCACCCCGCCGGCCCGCAGTCACCGGCCGCCCGGGCGCCATCGCCCGGGCGGCCGTACGGAGGTGACCACCCATGAGCAACCTGTCCACCCTCGACTTCGCCCTCCGCCTCGCCACCGGCGTCGGCTGCGGAGCCCTCATCGGCGTGGAACGCCAGTGGCGCGCCCGCATGGCCGGCCTTCGCACCAACGCGCTCGTCGCCGCCGGTGCCACGCTCTTCGTCCTCTACAGCGAGGCGATGGCCGACCCGACCAGCCCCACCCGGGTCGCCTCCTACGTCGTCTCCGGCGTCGGCTTCCTCGGCGGCGGCGTCATCATGCGCGACGGCGCCTCCGTGCGCGGCCTCAACACCGCCGCCACCCTGTGGTGCTCGGCCGCCGTCGGTGTCCTCGCCGCTTCAGGGCGCCTGGCCCTCGCGGTCCTGGGCGCGCTCGGCGTCCTGGCCATCCACGTCGTGCTGCGCCCGGCCAGCCGACTGGTCGACCGGGCCCCGCAGAGCAACACCGACACGGTCAGCCACGTCACGGTCCACGTGCGCTGCGACCGGAGCGAGGAACCCCACATCCGGGCCCTCCTCATCCAGCTCCTCAGCAGCACCGGCCCCCAGCTCACCGGGGTCAACGTCCGGCGCGGCCAGGACGACAGCACCACCCTGGAAGCCGCCGTCACGCTCGAAGGACCGCCCGGCACCGCGCTGGAACACCTCGTCGCGCACCTCTCACTCGAACCCGGTATCCGCGACCTCCACTGGCACCTAGCCGACGAGGAGCAGGAGGACGAGGGCCGCTCCGGCCGAGCCCTCGCCGACCGGACCTGAGCAACCTGAGGCTGCCGCTGATCGGCGTGCGTTGAGCCGGACGTGTGGTGTTCATCCGAAGAACTGCGCGGCGACGGCGTCGTTCCGGGCAATCCGGAGCCGCGTCCCCATCATGAGGAATGTACGAAAAGCGCGCAATCCGAAATGAACCATCCGAGAACCTGACGAAGACCCACCTGTCGTCATCACGAAAGCGAGGGACCATGGCCACCGCCAAGGTCAAGCAGTTCTGGACCGCCTTCATCTCCGTACTCTTCGCCCTGCTCGCCTCCGTCGGCCTGGCTTCCACCGCCACCGCCGCGCAGGCCCCCGCCGTCCAGCAGCCGGAGGAGAAGGCCGCCGCGCCCGCCCCCGCCGGAGCGCGCACCACCACCGTCGCCGTACCGGCGCAGAGGGCGGCCTATCAGTGGCCGACCACGGTCCGCGAGCGCTCGCTGCCGCCCACGATCAAGCAGCGCATCGGCGCCGAGGCCCACAACTCCTCGCCCTCCGTACGCCACCTTCGCGGCGACGCCCCGACCGACACGACGCTCGCCGACCAGACGGAGCTGTCGGGCCTGGCGCTCGCCGCGGCGGCGTAGGGCGCGGGGAGTCGAGTGGTTCGCTCCTCCCCACGTCCACCGCCGCACGCCACCCGAGCGCCCCGAAGGTCACGAGCGCTCCGAAGGCTCCGAGGACCCGAACGCTCCGAACGCGGAGGCACCCCACGGTCAGCGACGCTCGTCGCGCTCCGTGTCCCCCTCCACCTCGGTCTCGGCTTCGGCTTCGGTTTCGGCCTGTGCTTCGGCCTCCTTGGCCTCCACCTCAGGATCGAGAGCTCCTCGGGACGACGGTTCCGTGACAGCCTCATCGACCTCGGTAGGAGCGGGCGGTTCGACCAGCCAGTCCGGGTTGGCCTGCTTGTCCCACCACTTCCACGCACAGAAGACGCCGGCGGCCACCACGCCCAGGACAACCAGTCCCTTGGCGAGACGTCCGGCCCTGGCACGGCGCTCGTGCTTGCGCACGAGCCTCTCGATCTCCTTCGGTGTCACCTGACCGCGTAGCGCGGCCCAGGCGGCCACCGAGCGCGATCCGGCCTCGTCGAGGACGGGACCGGTAACGGCGACCGCGTGTTCCACACGTGGTTTGGTGTAGTCGGCCGCCTGACGGGCGGCCTTGCGGGTCACCAGCGCGGCGCGTTGCGCGGCGTCGTCGACCCGAGGCGGTACATGCGGTGCGACATGGGAGTCGTACTGCACACGAGCTTGTACGCGGGCCTGCGATGCGGCCTTCGAGACTTTCGGCGCGAGCCGGACACGTGCGTCGTGCGCATAGCGCGCGGCCTGGTCCTTGGCCGTGCCGGCGTACTGAGCGGCCTGCTCCTTGGCCGACTCCGCATAGGGCGCCACGACTTCCGCGGCGTGCAGGTAGCTTTCCTTGGCCGAATCGGCCGCGGCGCGCACGCTGTCCATCCGGGTCACGGGATCCTCCTACTCGGTGGTGGTGTCGGTTTTTCGCCTTTCCACCCTTTTCGAAATCATGCCTGCCCGATCGCGGTCCGGCATGTGGGGCTGGCATCCGGGGCATACCCCCGACGACCCACGACGCTTCCGTGCTTCCGTGCGAGGATGCGATGCGCGTCAAGTGGGCAGACTTACCGGAAGGCGGACCGTGGCCGAGCAGCTCTACGCCACTCTGAGGACCAGCCGGGGTGACATCGAGATCCGGCTGCTGCCGGAGCACGCCCCCAACACGGTCAGGAACTTCACCGAGCTCGCCCGGGGCGACCGGGAGTGGACGCACCCGGTGACGGGCAGGGTCGCCGCGGACCCGCTGTACGACGGCACCGTCTTCCACCAGGTCATCGAGGGTTTCATGATCCAGGGCGGGGACCCGCTGGGGAACGGCACGGGCGGTCCTGGCTACGAGTTCGCCGACGAGTTCCACCCCGAGCTCTGGTTCGACCGTCCCTATCTGTTGGCCATGGCCAACGCGGGTCCGGGCACCAACGGCTCGCAGTTCTTCATCACCGTCGGCGCGACGACCTGGCTGAACCGCAAGCGCACGATCTTCGGCGAGGTCGTCGGCGCGAAGAGCCGGAAGGTCGTCGACGTGATCGCCTCGGTGCCGGTCAACCCGAACACCAGGCGGCCGCTGAACGACGTGGTCCTGGAGTCGGTCCTCATCGAGACCCGCTGACCCCCTGACCCTCCTGGCCCCCTGACCCGCTGACCCACCGCGCCCCCCTGACGCGCGTACCCCCGGTTCAGGGAACCTTTCCGCCCCGCCCGTCCGTATCAGGAAGGCGGGGCGCCGCCTCGCCGCCCCATCTCCTCGGGAGGGACCTGCATGGAGCCGCAGTCCGGCCTGCCGCGCTGTTACCGCCATCCGGACGTCGAGACAGGCATCCGCTGCACCCGCTGCGAGAAGCCGATCTGCCCGCAGTGCATGGTCTCGGCGTCCGTCGGCTTCCAGTGCCCGGACTGTGTGCGGAACGGCTCCGGCACGGGCCACGCGCCCGACGCCAACCGGCCCCGTACGCTCGCCGGCGGCCGGGTGGCCTCGGACGGGCGCCTCGTCACCAAGATCCTCATCGCGATCAACCTGGCCCTCTTCATCGCCGTCCAGGTGGCCGGCGACCGGGTCGTGGACGAGCTTGCGCTGATCGGCTACGCCTACAGCCCGCCGCTCGCCGAGGTGGTCGGGGTCGCGGACGGCGAGTGGTACCGGCTGCTGACCTCGACCTTCCTCCACCAGGAGGTCGCGCACTTCGTCTTCAACATGCTGGGCCTCTGGGTGATCGGCGGCATCGTCGAACCGGAGCTCGGCCGGATCCGCTACACCGCGCTCTGTCTGCTCTCCGGACTCTCCGGCTCCGCCCTCGCCTATGTGATCGCGCCGTCGAACCAGCCCTCCCTGGGCGCCTCCGGCATCGTCTTCGGTCTGATCGGCGCCTGGGCGGTGCTCACCCGGCGGCAGCGGTACGACATGCGGCCGGTGGCCCTCTTCGTCGCCCTCTCGCTGCTGCTCACCTTCACTCGCCCCGGCATCTCTTGGGAGGCGCACATCGGCGGCCTCGTCGGCGGCGCGCTCGTGACCTACGGTCTGCTGCACGCGCCCAGGGACCGGCGCAAGCTTGTGCAGTACGGGGCCTGTGGACTGGTGCTCGCGATCGATCTCGGCATGGTCCTGGTCCGCTCGGCCGTGCTCACCTGAGCGACGAGGGCTGTGGACGAGCTTCTCGCAAAGCTTTCCCCAGAGTTATCCACAGTGCGTGGTGGATCTTGTGCACCTCGTGGAGAACGACCGCGCCCCCTGCTCCTGAGCTGGTCTTTTCCAGCGGGAGCGAGGGGCGTGTCAGGTGCGGGGCGGCGCTGCCGCAGTCACACCGGCGTCAACCCGGCCTGAGTTATCCACAGATCTTCGTAAGTTATCCAGTGCTGTGCACAACGCTGTGGATAAGTTCAGGGCAAGGCTTGACGGGCGTGTCGGGCGCCCGCTACTTCCACTGCGTGGAGACGCCGAACCCGGCCGCGATGAAGCCGAAGCCCACCACGATGTTCCAGTTGTTGAGGGACTTCACCGGCAGCGTGCCGTCGGTGACGTAGAAGACGACGATCCACACGAGCCCGATCAGGAACATCGCCAGCATCACCGGTGCCACCCAGCTGCGGTTGGTCAGCTTGATGTTGGTGGCCTGCTTGGCGGGCGGGGGCGTGAAGTCGGCCTTCTTGCGGATACGTGACTTCGGCACGAGGAACTCTCCTGTCGATGCGCTGCGTGACCGCGCAGGGAACTGTGGCTGGCGCCGGGGTGGGACGGCTGGGTGACGTAGGAGGACCACTGCGTCCCCCGGGCGTCCGTTAGCGTAGTGCTTCCACGGCACCGAAGGGGATCAGGGTACGTTGAGCAATTCTGCCGACTCTTCCTCCGGGCCGGGCCGACCCACCAGGTGGCGCCCCGTCCGGGTGCTGACCGCTGCCGTCTTCGCCCTGGCCGGGCTGATCTTCGTGACCAGCTTCAACACTGCCAAGGGTACGAACATCCGGACGGACGCGTCGCTCCTCAGGCTCTCCGACCTGATCCAGGAACGCAGCCACAAGAACGCCGGCCTGGACGAGTCCACCGCCGCCCTGCGCGACCAGGTCGACTCCCTCGTCGCCCGCGACGACGGCTCCACGAGCGCCGAGGACGCGCGCCTGCGCGCCCTGGAGAACGCCGCGGGGACCACCGAGACCTCGGGCCCCGGCCTCACCGTCACCCTGGACGACGCCCCGCCGAACGCCCAGGCCGCTCCCGGCTACCCCGAGCCGGGCGCCAACGACCTCGTCATCCACCAGCAGGACCTCCAGGCGGTCGTGAACGCGCTCTGGCAGGGCGGCGCCCAGGGCATCAAGGTCATGGACCAGCGGCTCATCTCCACCAGCGCCGTCCGCTGCGTGGGCAACACCCTGATCCTCCAGGGCCGGGTCTACTCACCCCCGTACAAGATCACCGCAGTGGGTGACCGCGGAAAGCTGTCGAAGGCGCTCGCCGATTCGCCGGCCGTGCAGAACTACCGGCTGTACGTGAAGGCCTACGGGCTCGGCTGGAAAGTGGACGAGCACAAGGCGGTGACTCTTCCCGGCTACTCGGGCACAGTGGATCTCCACTACGCGAAGCCTGTGAGCTGACAGCGGGGAGGCCCGGCCGGTGGCGCTTCGACTGATCGTCCGGACGTTCAGCGAGCTGTGCCTCACCGTCGGGACCGTGATCGTCCTCTTCGTGGTGTACGTCATGTTCTGGACCGGCGTACAGGCCCAGAGCGCGACGGCCGGGCAGATCGACACCCTGGAGCGGGAGTGGGTGGACCGTCCCGTCACCGAGGCCGTCACCGCAGCGCCGCCCCCCGAGCCGTACCGCGCCGGCCGGGGCATCGCCGTCATGTACGTCCCGCGGCTCGGCAAGAACTGGGAGTGGCCCGTCCTGGAGGGCACCTCCCCCGGCGTCCTCAAGAAGGGCCTCGGCCACTACGCCGCCACCGCCCGCCTCGGCGCGACCGGCAACTTCTCCGTGGCGGGCCACCGGCGCACGTACGGAGATCCGTTCAAGGACTTCCCCCGGCTGCGGCCGGGTGACGCGGTCGTCCTCACCGACGGCACCACCTGGTACACGTACCGGATCGGACGCGCCCCGTACCGGACCGTCCCCACCGACATCGGCGTGATCGACCCCGTGCCGCGCAGTTCCGGCTTCGACGGTCCAGGTCGCTACCTCACCCTCACCACCTGCGAGCCGGAATGGGGCAGCAGCCACCGGCTGATCGCCTGGGCGCACCTGGACGCCACCCAGCCTGTGACGCAGGGCGAGCCACCGGCTTTGGCGGGCTGACCCCTCAACGATCCATCGCCCCGTACTCTGGTGCCCGTAACGAACGGAAGGGGCAGCGGACGTCATGTACGGCTGGATCTGGCGGCATCTGCCGGGCAACGCGTGGGTACGGGCCCTCATCTCACTCGTTCTCGTCCTGGGGGTCGTGTACGCCCTCTTCCAGTACGTGTTCCCCTGGGCGGAGCCTCTGCTTCCGTTCAACGATGTGACGGTGGACGGCCAGTGAGCGCGCGGATTCTCGTCGTCGACAACTACGACAGCTTCGTCTTCAACCTCGTCCAGTACCTGTACCAGCTCGGCGCCGAGTGCGAAGTGCTGCGCAACGACGAGGTCGAGCTGAGCCACGCCCAGGACGGCTTCGACGGCGTCCTGCTCTCGCCCGGCCCCGGCGCGCCCGAACAGGCCGGTGTCTGCGTCGACATGGTGCGCCACTGCGCCGAGACCGGGGTGCCCGTCTTCGGCGTCTGCCTGGGCATGCAGTCGATGGCCGTGGCGTACGGCGGCGTCGTGGACCGCGCCCCCGAGCTGCTGCACGGCAAGACCTCGCTCGTCACGCACGAGGGCCAGGGCGTCTTCGCGGGCCTGCCGTCGCCGTTCACGGCGACCCGCTACCACTCGCTGGCCGCCGAGCCCGCGGCGCTGCCGGCCGAGCTCGAGGTCACGGCCCGCACGGAGGACGGCATCATCATGGGCCTGCGCCACCGCGAACGGGACGTCGAGGGCGTCCAGTTCCACCCCGAGTCGGTGCTCACGGAGCACGGCCACCTGATGCTCGCCAACTGGCTGGAGCGGTGCGGCGACAAGGGGGCGGTGGGCCGCTCGGCGGGGCTCGCGCCGGTGGTGGGCAAGGCCGTCGCGTGACGACGGGGTCGCCGTGGTTCCGGGCGACGAACGTGCCGGAGGACGAGCCGCAGGCCGTGCCGGCGCAACCAGAGGCAATACCCGGGTACGAGCAGACGGCGTACCCGTACGAGCAGGAGTACGCGTACCCGCAGGAGTACCCGGACCAGCAGCCGTACGCGTACGAGCCGATACCGGAGCCCGCGCCGAGCCCGGACCCCGTCGCGGAGAGTCCGTACGAGGCACCGCAGGAGCCCTACGAGGCCGCGTACGAGCCCCGGGACGAGACGATGGGTCTGCGGACCGTGGAGCCCGCCGGGACGCCTGAGACGGCCGTGACGCCGCTCGCCGGCCCCGGCAGGGCGGAGCGCAGGCGCGCGGCCAAGGGCAAGGGCCGCAAGGGCGGCCTTCCCGCGCCCGCGCCGGACTCCGAGACTCCCGACGCACCCGCCGCTCCGATGTCCCGCGTCGAGGCCCGGCGCGCGGCGCGAGCGGCGAAGGACAGCGTCGGCGTCGTCGCCAGCCGGGTCGTGGGCGAGGTGTTCATCACCTTCGGCGTCGTGATGCTGCTGTTCGTCACGTACCAGCTGTGGTGGACGAACGTGCGGGCCGATCAGCAGGCGAACCAGGCCAAGGGGCAGATCGAGGACGCCTGGTCCAAGGGCAGGGCGCCGGGCGCCTTCGAGCCCGGACAGGGCTTCGCCATCATGTACATCCCCAAGCTGGACGTGGTCGTCCCCGTCGCCGAGGGCATCAGCAAGCCCAAGGTCCTGGACCGGGGCATGGTCGGCCACTACAGCGAGGGCACCCTGAAGACGGCGATGCCCGGCGACAAGCAGGGCAACTTCGCGGTGGCGGGGCACCGCAACACCCACGGCGAACCCTTCCGGTACATCAACCAGTTGGAGCCCGGGGACCCGATCGTCGTGGAGACGCAGGACGCGTACTACACGTACGAGATGGCGAGCATCCTGCCGCAGACGGCCCCGTCGAACGTCTCGGTGATCGATCCGGTGCCGAAGCAGGCGGGGTTCAAGCAGCCCGGTCGCTACATCACGCTGACGACCTGTACGCCCGAATTCACCAGTACGTACCGGATGATCGTGTGGGGCAAGATGGTCGAGGAACGCCCGCGCAGCAAGGGAAAGCCGGACGCGCTCCTAGGCTGAGAGCCGACGGCCTCACGACCCCACACCTCAGGACGGGACGACGCAGTGTCACGTGCGCGCAACCGGATCGCCGGAGCCATCAGTGTCTTCGGTGAACTCCTCATCACCGCGGGCCTGGTGCTCGGTCTCTTCGTCGTCTACTCGCTGTGGTGGACGAACGTCCTCGCCGACCGCGCCGCCGACAAGGACGGCAACCAGGTCCGCGACAACTGGGCGACCGGCCCCGGCGCCCTGGACACCAAGGACGGCATCGGCTTCCTGCACGTCCCGAAGATGGGCGGCGGCGAGATACTCGTGAAGAAGGGCACCGACAGCAAGACGCTGAACAACGGTGTCGCCGGGTATTACACCGACCCCGTGAAGTCGGCCCTCCCGCAGGACAAGCAGGGCAACTTCACGCTGGCCGCGCACCGCGACGGGCACGGGGCGAAGTTCCACAACATCCACAAGTTGAAGAACGGCGACTCGATCGTCTTCGAGTCCAAGGACACCTGGTTCGTCTACAAGGTCTACAAGAGCCTGCCGGAGACGACCAAGTACAACGTGAAGGTCCTCCAGCCGGTCCCGAAGGAATCGGGCAGGTCGAAGCCGGGCCGCTTCATCACGCTGACGACGTGCACCCCGATGTACACCTCGGACTTCCGCTACATCGTCTGGGGCGAACTGGTCCGCACGGAGAAGGTCGACGCGGAGCGGACACCGCCGGCGGAGCTGCGGTAACAGCCGGACCGGGTACGTACCGAGTACGTACCCAGGTACACACCGGGTACGCGAAGAGCCCCGCCATCCTTCTGGATGCCGGGGCTCTTCCGTGGTGGTGCGTCGGTGCGGCCGCTAGTCGAAGAAGCCGCCGCCGTTGTTGCCACCGTTGTTGTTACCGCCGTTGCCGCCGCCCGTCGAGAAGACGGTGATCGTCTGGCCGGTGGTCACCTGGCTGCCCTCCGGCGGGTTCGTGCCGAAGACCCTGGCGTCGCCGTTGTTCGAGCCCTGCTGCTGCACGACGAGGCCGAGGGCCTCCAGCTGCGCCTTGACTTCGTCGTACGTCTTGCCCGTCAGACCCGTCGGGATCGTCGTCGGCGTCTGCTGCGGGCCCTTGGAGACCTTCAGCGTGATCTGGACGTTCTTCGGCTGGTCCGTGTTGCCGCTCGGGGTCATCCCGGTGACCGTGCCGGCCGGCTGCTGCGAGTCCTCGTCCTGGCGGGCGATGTTCTCGAAGCCGAGCGTCTTGAGGTCCTGGACGGCCTGGTCGTAGCTCCGGCCCGTGACGTCCGGCAGCTGCGACTTCTCCTGCTTCGCCACCGTGATCGTGACCTCGGAGTTCTGCTCCGCCTTGGCGCCGCCGTCCGGGCTCTGCTTCAGGACCTTGCCCGGGTCCTCGGAGGACTCCTCCTGCTTGACGACGACCTTGAAGCCCTTGTCCTTCAGGAGCTGCTCAGCGCTCTCCTGGGACTTCTCGAGGACGTCCGGGACCTCGATCTGCGGCGCGCCCTCGGAGACGACGACCGAGATCGTCTCGCCGACGGTCATCTTCGCCGTGCCGTCCGCCGCGGGCGTCTGGCTGCAGATCTTGCCCTTCGGCTGCTCACACCGCTCGGAGCCCGACTGGGCGACCTTGACCTGGGCGTTCTTCGCCGAGCCCTCGGCTTCCTTGAGCGTGTGGCCGACCAGCGACGGGATCGTCACCTGCTGCGGATCTTCCTTGGTGTCGAAGATCGAGCGACCGATGAGGATCGCGCCGACCAGCACCAGGATGCCCGCGAGCACCAGCAGGATCGTCGAGGTGTTCGACTTCTTCTGGCGACGCCGGTCCGGGCGGTCGTCGTAGCCGTAGCCGCCGTCGTCCGGGTTCATCGGCGGAAGCATGGAGGTCTGCGGGTCGGTCTGGCGCAGGGCGGTCGTCGGCTGGTCGTCCGGGGCGTAGCCGCCGTAGCCGTTGCCGTAACCGCCGCCGTACGCCGCCGCACCCATCGCCGCCGCAGCCGCGACGGGCTGGCCGTCGAGGCAGGCCTCGATGTCGGCGCGCATCTCGTCGGCGGACTGGTAGCGGTAGTCGGGGTCCTTGACCAGCGCCTTCAGGACGATGGCGTCCATGTTGGGCGTGATTTCGGGGTCGAAGTTGCTCGGCGCCTGCGGCTCTTCCCGTACGTGCTGGTAGGCGACCGCGACCGGGGAGTCGCCGATGAACGGCGGCCGGACGGTCAGCAGCTCGTACAGCAGGCAGCCGGTGGAGTACAGGTCGGAGCGGGCGTCGACCTGCTCGCCCTTGGCCTGCTCCGGGGAGAGGTACTGGGCCGTGCCGATGACCGCGGCGGTCTGCGTCATGGTCATGCCCGCGTCGCCCATGGCACGCGCGATGCCGAAGTCCATGACCTTGACCTGGCCGGTGCGCGTCAGCATGACGTTCGCCGGCTTGATGTCACGGTGCACGATGCCCGCGCGGTGCGAGTACTCCAGCGCCTGGAGGATGCCGACCGTCATCTCGAGCGTGCGTTCGGGCAGCAGCTTGCGCCCGGAGTGCAGCAGCTCGCGGAGGGTCGAGCCGTCGACGTACTCCATCACGATGTACGGGATGGAGACCCCGTCGACGTAGTCCTCGCCGGTGTCGTAGACCGCGACGATCGCCGGGTGGTTGAGCGAGGCGGCCGACTGGGCCTCACGGCGGAACCGGGCCTGGAAGGACGGGTCGCGGGCGAGGTCGGCCCGCAGCGTCTTCACGGCGACGGTGCGGCCGAGCCGGGTGTCGTGGGCGAGGTAGACCTCTGCCATGCCACCACGGCCGAGCACCGAGCCCAGCTCGTACCGGCCGCCGAGGCGACGCGGCTCTTCCATAACTGATCCAGCCCTCTCCGTCTGTCCCGACCGCACCCGTGTGTGGTCCGGCGGTGTGCTGTTCGCGCAAAGGCTACCGGCCACGGGAAGGGGATCCGCCCGTGGCCGCATCCTGATACCTGACCGGTACCTGGCCGGTGCCAGGCCGCAAGGTCAGCTCCTGCTCTTCAGTACCGCCTTCATCACGTCCCTGGCGATCGGGCCGGCGAGACCGCCACCGGAGATGTCCTCGCGGTTCGTGCCCTCGGAGTCCTCGACGATGACGGCGACCGCGACCGGGGAGCCCTGGTCGGTCTTGGCGTAGGAGATGAACCAGGCGTAAGGGCGCTTGGCGTTCTTCTCGCCGTGCTGGGCCGTACCCGTCTTGCCGCCGACCTTCACGCCGTCCATCTTGACGTCGGCCTTGGTGCCGGTGCCCTCGCTGACGACGGTCTCCATCATCTGCTGGAGCTTCTGCGCGGTCTCCGCGGAGACCGGGCGGCTCATCTCCTCCGGCTCGTTCTGCTTGATGACGTCGACGTTCGGGGACTCCAGCTTGTCGATCATGTACGGCTTCATCAGCTTGCCGTCGTTGGCGATCGCGGCCGTCACCATGGCCATCTGGAGCGGCGAGGTCGCGGTGTTGAACTGGCCGATGGAGGACAGCGCGTTACCGGGACGGTCGGCCTTCTTGTCGTAGACGGAGGCGGCCGAGCGGACCGGGGTGAACTGCTCGGCGTTGAAACCGAACTTCTCGGCCATCTCGACCATCTTGTCCCGGCCCACCTCGTCGCCGAGCTTCGCGAAGACCGAGTTGCAGGAGACCTTCATGGCCTGGTTCAAGCTGGCGTTCTCACACCCGCGTGCGTGGTTCTTCATCGGCACGCGGGTGGTCGGCAGGTTGTACGGCTCCGGCGTGTCCGTCGGGGCGTCGATGTCCGTGACCTTGCCGTTCTCCAGCGCCGCGGCCGCCGTCACGACCTTGAAGACGGAGCCGGGCGGGTAGATCTCGCGCAGCGCGCGGTTCAGCTTCGGCTTGTTCTTCTTGTCCTCCTCCAGCGCGACCCAGGCCTTCTCGTCCTTCGCGGAGTAGCCGGCGAAGGACGAGGGGTCGTACGAGGGGGTGGAGGCGAGCGCGAGGATCTTGCCGGTCTTCGGCTCGATCGCGACGACGGCGCCCGTGTTGTTGCCGAGGCCCTCGAAGGCGGCCTTCTGAGCGGCACCGCTCAGCGTCGTGACGACGTTGCCGCCCTTCTTCTTGTCACCCGTGAACATCGACATGGTGCGGTCGAAGAAGAGCCGGTCGTCGTTGCCGGTGAGGATGCCGTCCTCGATCTTCTCGATCTGGTTGGCGTCGTACGCCTGCGAGGCGTAGCCGGTCACCGGCGCCCACATCGGGCCGTCGGTGTAGGTGCGCTTGAACTTGTAGTACGGGTCCTGGGAGTCGGCCGAACCCGTGATCGGCTTGCCGTCCACGATGATGTTGCCGCGCTCGTTGGCGTACCGCTCGATCTGCACCCGCTTGTTGCGCGGGTGCGCGTTCAGCTCGTCGGCGCGGACGTACTGCAGCCAGTTGTCCCGGATCAGCAGGGCGAGGACCAGCAGGCCGCAGAAGATCGCGACCCGGCGCAGGGGCTTGTTCACGGACGGACCACCTGGGTCATCTCGGCGTCGGGGGACGGTGCGGGGGCGGGCGCCGGGCGGCGCGCGGTGTCGCTGATCCGGATCAGGATGCCGATCAGGGCCCAGTTGGCGATCACGGAGGAACCGCCGTACGCGAGGAACGGCATCGTCATACCGGTCAGCGGGATGAGCCCCATCACACCGCCGGCGACGACGAAGATCTGCAGCGCGAACGCGCCGGAGAGGCCCATCGCCAGCAGCTTGCCGAACGGGTCCCGGGCCGCGAGGGCGGTGCGGACACCGCGCTCGATGATCAGGCCGTAGAAGAGCAGGAAGACCATCACGCCGGTCAGGCCGAGCTCTTCGCCGACGGTGGCGAAGATGAAGTCGGAGTTGGCGGCGAAGCCGATGAGGTCGGAGTTGCCCTGGCCGAGGCCGGTGCCGAGGATGCCGCCGGAGCCGAAGGACATCAGCACCTGCGACATCTGGTCACAGGCGGCGACCTCCTGGGCGCAGGCGAACGGGTCCGCCCAGGCGTCCACACGGGCCTGCACGTGCCCGGCGAACGAGGCCACACCGACGGCGCCGGCGACGGACATCATCAGACCCATGACGATCCAGCTGGTCCGCTCCGTCGCCACGTACAGCATGATCACGAACATGCCGAAGAACAGCAGCGACGTACCGAGGTCGTTCTCGAAGATCAGGATGAGGAGGCTGACCGCCCAGATCGTCAGGATCGGGCCGAGGTCACGGCCGCGGGGCAGGTAGAGGCCCATGAAGCGGCGGCTGGCCAGGGCCAGCGCATCGCGTTTCACCATGAGATAGCCGGAGAAGAACACCGCCAGGACGATCTTGGCGAACTCACCGGGCTGGATGGAGAAACCGCCGACCCTGATCCAGATCTTGGCGCCGAAGACGTCCGCGCCGAGGCCCGGGACCAGCGGCAGCAGCAGCAGCACGAGCGCCGCGACCATCGAGATGTACGTGTAGCGCTGCAGGACCCGGTGGTCCTTCAGGAGCAGCAGCACGCCCACGAACATCGCGATGGCGATCGCCGAGTACAGCATCTGGTTCGGGGCGTCCGGGCTGAACGTCTTGTACCGGGCGATGATGCGCGGCGACTGGTCCAGCCGCCAGATCAGCACCAGGCCCATGCCGTTCAGCAGCGTCGCGAGCGGCAGCAGCAGCGGGTCCGCGTACGGCGCGAACTTGCGCACCACGAGGTGCGCGACGGTGGCGAGCAGGCCGAGGCCGAGGCCGTAGCCGAGCATGCCGGACGGCACCTCGCCGTCGATCGCCAGACCGACGTTGAGGTACGCGAAGACCGGGATGACGACGGCGAACGCGAGCAACGCGAGCTCGGTGTTCCGGCGGCTCGGCGCCTCGATCGCGCCGATGGTGGTCGTGTTGGTGACAACGCTCATGGTGGTGACAGGCCCCCTACGGGTGCTTACTGCTTGCCGCAGTTCGAGGCCAGCTTCTGCTCGTCCGCCGTGAGGGTGGGGCCCGGGGAGGGAGCGGCTGTGCTGGGCTTGGAGTCGGTCGAGCCGTCGGCGGGCGGCTTGCTCGCCTGGTCGGCCGCCTTCTCGGCGGCCTCACGGCGCTGCTCGGTCTTCTTGCACGCCGAAGCCTGCGCGGCGAGCTCCGCGATCTTCGTCTCGGCCTTGCCGAGGCTGCCGCCGGCGATGGTCTCCTCGACCTGCTTGCGCTGGTACTCCGGCAGGTACTTGAGTTCGATCTCGGGGTGGTCCTTCTCCACGTCCGAGAGCGAGACCCACGCCAGGTCCTGGCTGATGCCCTGGTACAGCGCGACGTGCTGGTCCTTGGAGCCGACGTAGTACTGCGTCTGCGTCCAGCGCCAGCCGCCGTACAGACCGCCGCCGACGACGCCGACGGCGAGGCCCAGGAAGAAGATCCGCTTCAGCCACTTCAGGCCGGTCCGCGGCTTCTCGAACTTCTCGAAGTCCTCGTCCGTGTAAGTCCCGAACGAGCCCTGCGGCGGCATCCCGCCGTAGCCGTGGTCGTCGCCGCTGCCGGGCGGGCCGAAGCCCTGGGGCGGCTGCCCGCCGGAGGGCTGCTGGTGCGGCCCCGTGCGGCCCAGGCCGGAGGCCCGGCCGGCCGGGGTCTGCATCGCCCCGCCGTCGGCCTGCTGCACCTGGTTCTCGGCGACCGCGCCGACGATGACCGGGGTGTCGCTGAGCTGACCGGCGAGGGTGTCGCCGCCGTCGACGTCGAGGACGTCGGCGACGATCACGGTGATGTTGTCGGGGCCGCCGCCGCGCAGCGCGAGCTGGATCAGCTCCTGCACGGTCTCCTGCGGGCCCTGGTAGCTGGCGAGGGTGTCCTCCATCGTCTGGTGCGAGACGACTCCGGACAGCCCGTCGGAACAGATCAGATAGCGGTCGCCGGCCCGGACCTCACGGATCGACAGATCCGGCTCGACATGGTCACCGCTGCCGAGCGCCCGCATCAGGAGCGAGCGCTGAGGGTGGGTCGTGGCCTCTTCCTCGGTGATCCGGCCCTCGTCGACGAGCCGCTGCACCCACGTGTGGTCCTGGGTGATCTGCGTGAGCACCCCGTCCCGCAGCAGGTACGCCCGGGAGTCGCCGACGTGCACCAGGCCGAGGCGCTGGCCCGTCCACAGCAGGGCGGTGAGCGTGGTGCCCATGCCCTCCAGCTGGGGGTCCTCCTCGACCATCATCCGCAGCTGGTCGTTGGCGCGCTGCACCGCGGCGCCGAGCGACGTGAGGATGTCGGAGCTCGGGACGTCGTCGTCGAGGGTGACCAGCGTCGAGATCACCTCGGAGGAGGCGACCTCACCGGCGGCCTGGCCGCCCATGCCGTCGGCGATGGCGAGGAGCCGGGGACCGGCGTAGCCGGAGTCCTCGTTGCCCTCGCGGATCATGCCCTTGTGCGACCCGGCGGCGAAACGCAGTGACAGGCTCATGCGCACCTGCCCTGACGACGTCGCCTCGGGGTACAGCCGGTCTCGAGCCACACTGCCCACCCTCCGGTCGGGAGCCCGTGCCGGTACGCGGCGCGGCCCGTCGTGGGGACCGCCTCGGCCCGCTCGCTCCGCTCGCACTCATACATGACGTAGCACTACTTCCGCAGCTCGATGACGGTCTTGCCGATGCGGATCGGCGCGCCCAGCGGAATCGGCGTGGCGGTGGTGAGCCGGGTCCGGTCGAGATACGTGCCGTTGGTGGACCCGAGATCCTCGACGATCCACTGGCCGTCCCGGTCCGGGTAGATCCTCGCGTGCCTGCTGGAGGCGTAGTCGTCGTCCAGCACGATCGTCGAGTCGTGGGCGCGGCCCAGCGTGACGGTCTGCCCCTGCAGGGCGACCGTCGTGCCGGTCAGCGTCCCCTCGGAGACGACGAGTTTGGTCGGGGCGCCGCGGCGCTGGCGGCCGCCGCCCCCGTTCTGCTGTCCACGCTGCTGCGGCGGCTGGGCCGCCTGGCGCGTGTTCTGCTGCGGACGTGCGTCCTGGCGGCGCGAACCGCGCTGCGTGACACGCGTGCCGAACAGGTCGCTTCGAATGACCTGGACGGCCACGATCACGAACAGCCACAGAACGGCTAGGAAACCCAGCCGCATGACCGTCAGGGTCAGCTCTGACATTGCCCCCGCTTCACCCTTCGGCTTGCCGGTAAACGATGGTGGTGCTGCCCACGACGATCCGCGAGCCGTCGCGGAGCGTAGCGCGGGTGGTGTGCTGCCCGTCCACCACGATGCCGTTGGTGGATCCGAGATCCTGGATCGTCGAGGGCGTTCCGGTCCGGATCTCGCAGTGCCGGCGGGAGACGCCGGGATCGTCGATCCTCACGTCCGCGTCGGTGCTGCGGCCAAGGACCAGAGTCGGGCGGGAGATCTGATGGCGGGTGCCGTTGATCTCGATCCACCGGCGCACCTGGGCGCCGGAGGAGGGCATGGGGCCGGGGCCACCGGCTGTGGGACGGCCGGCGGCGGGCGCCTGGCCGGGTGCGTGACCCGGCGCGTGGCCGGGCCCGCCCGGCGTGTGGCCGGGCCGCTGGGCGCCGCCCGCGCCCGGCGGCGGGGCCGCGGGCATCGGCGGAGCGCCGACCGGGGGGTAGCCGTAGCCGCCCGGTGCCTGGCCGCCCTGAGGGGGGCCGGCGGCGGGCGCCTGCTGCTGTGACGAACTCGACGCGAGTGTGCGGCTGCGCACGCGGTACAGACCGGTGTCGAGGTCCTCGGCCTTCTCCAGGTGGACCTTGATCGGGCCCATGAAGGTGTACCGCTGCTGCTTGGCGTAGTCGCGGACCAGGCCGGCGAGCTCGTCGCCGAGCTGGCCCGAGTACGGGCTGAGGCGCTCGAAGTCGGGCGTGCTCAGCTCGACGATGAAGTCGTTGGGGACGACGGTCCGCTCGCGGTTCCAGATCGTCGCGTTGTTGTCGCACTCGCGCTGGAGAGCGCCCGCGATCTCGACGGGCTGGACCTCGGACTTGAAGACCTTGGCGAAGGTGCCGTTGACCAGGCCTTCGAGCCGCTGTTCGAAACGCTTCATGACTCCCATGGGGCACCTCCTCCGTCGTTGTCGTCCTGGTACTGCTTACTGATCGTATCCACGCGTCGGGAAATCGGCTGGTTCCCCTTCTCTGCCCTGTGGACGAGTGTCACCTCTCACAGGCCTTCCCCACGGATCGTAGAGGCGGCCCCTGGACAGTGTCCCGCACCCGGCGAGCGAGCAGGAGGAGTGGGGCCGCGCGGTGGGGGCGGTCCGTCCCGTTCCTCCCGTTACCCGTCCACTCTTCGTCTCTTCTTCTCCTCGCCCTGGGCCGCCCGTCGCTTCCTCGTTCTCCTGCTGGTCTGCCTGCCGGTCCACCTGCCCATCTACCCTGCCGGTTTTGCGCGTCGGTCTCCCCGCCGGCTCGGCTCGCAGGTCTCCCCGTCGGTCTCCCTGCCGGGCCTCCCGCGGGCTCCCTCGGCCCGCTCCCCACTGTCCCTGTTCGCTCGGGCGGGGGGTCAAACAACGGATGTGAATCCACCGTCCGCCACGTGCTAATCTTCAGATGTCGCCAGGCGATCGCACCGGAAAACGCGGTGAGGAAGCCCGGAGCACACCCAATGCGCGGGTGGCGGAATAGGCAGACGCGCTGGATTCAGGTTCCAGTGCCCGAAAGGGCGTGGGGGTTCAACTCCCCCCTCGCGCACCAGTACGGAAGCCCCGTAGGTCATCGACCTACGGGGCTTCCGCGTTGTCGCGTGACGGTGTGAGGAATGCGACGTTCGTCGCTGCGGGGCGAGACGAAAGAGGGCCGCGACCGGGACGGGGCGCTGCCTAAGGTGCGAGCGTGGACGCGACTTCGAAGATCAGGGCGAAGACCAGGGCAGGGGCCGGCGCCGCGTGGGACTGGTTCGCGGCGCCCGGGATGTGGTCGAGGCGCAGGACCGCCGGCGAGGTGGTGCTCGCCGTCGTGATGGGGCTGCTCGCCGCCGGGACCGAGGAACTGCTGGGCGGCGAGGGGTGGCGGCTCGCGTGGGTGGGCCTGGGGGCCGCCGCGCTGTCACTGCTGCGCCGGCGGCTGCCAGGGACTGTGCTCATCGTCACGGCGGCGAGCGCACCCCTCGTGCCCGGCTACCTCGTCCTGCTGATCCTCGTCGGCTGGTCCTCGGGCCGGTACATCGCCGGGGCCGGGCGGGCACTGATCGCTTACACCGTCGCGTACGTGCTGAACATCTCGACGAGCCTGATCGACATCTGGGACCTGCACCGGACGCTGACCGTCGTCTTCATGTCGACGCTCTACTTCCTCGCGACGACCCTGGCGCCCGGCCTCGCCAACCGGTACTGGACGCAGCGCAGGACCCTGCTGCACGCCCTGCAGGAGGGCAACGCCCAGCTGCTGCGCGAGCGCGCGATGGTGGTCGGGCAGGCACGGCTCCTCGAACGGCAGCGGATCGCCCAGGACATGCACGACAGCCTCGGGCACCAGCTCGCGCTGATCGCGGTCCACACCGGCGCCCTGGAGGTCGACCGGGAGCTGACCGACCGCCAGCGGGAGGCCGTGGGGGTGCTGCGCAACGCGTCGGTGACCGCGATGCACGAGCTGCGTGAGGTCGTCGGCATCCTGCGCGACGGCGTCCACGCGGGCGCGGAGACCGCGGTCCTGCCCGCGGGGGCGGGCGACACCTCGGGACGGGCGGCGCGGGGGACCGCCGGTATCGAGGGGCTCGTCGAGGCGGCCCGGGCCACGGGGAACCGGGTGGAGCTGCGGTGGACCGGGGACCACCGGCCGCTGCCGCCGGCCGCCGACCACGCCGCGTACCGGATCGTGCAGGAGGCGCTGACCAACGCCTACAAGCACGCGCCGGGCGCGCTCATCGACGTGGAACTGCGGTACGAGCCGGACTCCCTGGTCGTGGAGATCGTCAACGAGTCGGCCGAGAAGGCCCCGGAGGACGTGGTCAGCGGCGGCCAGGGGCTGACCGGGCTGCACGAGCGTGCCCGGCTCGTCGGCGGCATCGTCCACGCGGGGCCGGCGGACGGCGGGGGGTTCCGGGTCGCAGGGATGCTGCCCTACGGGGTGGTGGAGGCAGCGCCTTTGGTCGATGCGGCCGACGACTTCCGGCAGCAGTCGCCGTATCTCCGTGTGGGTCACCGTGGTGCGGTCCAGGTCGGACAGGCCGACTGGACCTTCACGGAACGGGAGCTGGCGATGGCGGTGCACGGGGGCAGGAACAGGAGCACGGGCAGCGGGATCGCGCTGGGATGCGGCATCGCGTTCGCGGCCCTGGTGCTGCTGCTCGTCGCGGGCGGCTTCGGCCTCTACTTCCTGGTCGGATCGCTGGAGAAGGGCATGATCGACCCGGTCGAGTACGACGCGATAAAGGTCGGGGCGGCAGAGAAGGAGGTTCGCGACCAGCTGCCGTCCGGCGACACCATCACGACCACCGGACTGCACGGCAAGGGGCCCGAGGAGCCCGAGGGATCGAAGTGCCTGGTGCTCATGTCGTCCGAGGTGGGGAAAGAGGTGGAGACCGAGCCGGTTTTCCGGTTCTGCTTCAAGGACGGCAAGCTGATCGAGAAGAAGTCGTACGAGGTCAAGCGCTAGCGCTGACCCCGCCCGAACCGGTAGCCGTTGGGGAGTAGCTGTGGCAGGGCAGCGCATCAGGGTCGTGGTCGCCGACGACGAGCCGCTGATCAGGGCCGGGATCAGGATGATCCTCACCTCGGACGAGGACATCGAGGTGGTCGCGGAGGCGGCGAACGGCCGGGAGGCCATCGAGCACGTGCGCGCGCACGCCGCCGACGTGGTGCTGCTCGACATCCAGATGCCGGTCCTCGACGGACTGTCCGCGCTGCCGGAGCTGCGCCGGGTCGCGCCCTCGACGCGGGTGATCGTGCTGACGACCTTCGGCGAGCGGGAGAACGTGCTGCGGGCCCTGGAGCACGGGGGCGCCGGGTTCCTGCTCAAGGACACGGCACCGGCCGAGCTGATCCGCGCGGTGCGGGCCGCGGCGGCGGGGGACGCGTATCTCTCGCCCGCCGCCACCCGGCACGTGGTGGAGCAGCTGGCCTCGGGCCGTGAGGTGGCGCGCGCGGAGCAGGCAAGGGGGCGGGTGGCGGCGCTGAGCGAGAAGGAGCGCGAGGTCCTCGCGCTCCTCGGCGAGGGGCTGTCCAACGCGGACGCGGGGCGGCGCCTGCACATGAGCGAGGCCACCGTGAAGACGTACGTCAGCCGGATCCTGGCGAAGCTGGGCTGCGACAACCGCGTACAGGCGGCACTGCTGGCGCGCGACGCCGGGCTTTAGGGGGCTTCAGGGGCCGGGCTCTGACTCCGGGCTTTAGGCGCCTGCGGTGCCGGCTGCGTTGTAGCGGAGCAGGTAGGTGGCGAAGCGGGCGAGGTCGTCGGCCGACCAGTCCTTCAGGCGCTCCTGGTAGGCGGCGAGCCGGCTCGCCTGGGTGGCGGCCAGGACGCGGCTGCCCGCCTCGGTGGGATGCAGGACCTGGACCCGGTGGTCGTCAGGGTCCGGCCGGCGCTCGACCAGGCCGAGCTTCTCCAGGGCGCCGATCTGGCGGCTGACCGTCGACTTGTCCAGAAGGTAGTGGGCGGCGAGGTCGGTGGCTCGGCAGCCCTGCTGGTCGTCGATGTGGGCGAGCAGGGTGTACGAGACGAGCGGCAGATCCGGGTGGAGCCGGGCGGCCGTGGCGCGGGCGCGGCGGGCGAAGGCCGTCAGCTCACGCTGGATGGTGTCGACGGAGGCCTCGCGCGGGTCGTCGCCGTCGGTCATGGTGCGCTCCGGGGATCGTTCACAGCTTCTGCACGTCGGGTTCAGTTGTAGAGTACAACCGTCATTTAGGTGTATGGTGCATGTGTATTCAGTTGTAAAAGCCAACCATGGAGGTGCTCGGTGTCCGCAGGACTCCCACCCGCGTCTGGGGCCGTGCCCGCGTCCTCGGGACCGGCGTCGACGGGTGCGCTGCGCCATGTGCTCGGACATCTGCTCACCCCGCTGCTGATGTGCGTCGGCATGGGCCTCGCCTACCTCGGCGCCTTCCACGCCCCGCACCCCCACGACCTGCGCGTCGACGTCGTCGGATCAGGGCCCAGCGCCCAGGTCCTCGCCCAGACCCTCCACGACAAGGGCGACGGCGCCCTCGACGTCCGTACCGTCCCCGACCGGGAGACCGCCGTCACCGCACTGCGCGAGCAGACCTCCTTCGGCGCCTACCTCCCCGGCCCCCGCCCCGAACTGCTCGTCGCCTCCGCCGCCTCCGACACCAGCGCCATGGCCGTCGAGAAGGTCTTCACCAACGTCGCCGCCGGGCAGGACGCGCCCCTGAAGGTCACCGACGTCGCCCCCGTCTCCGACGGCGACCCCACCGGACAGGGCGTCTTCTTCCTCCTGGTCGCGCTCAGCATCGGCTCGTACGCCTCCGTCGCCGTCATCGGCGGCGCCGGAGCCGTACTGCCCCTGCGCGTCCGCGCCCTGCTCGCCGCCGGAATGTCCCTCATTGTCAGCCTCGTCGGCACGGTCTTCGCCGGACCGATGTTCCACCTCGTCGACCGCGGCCTCGGCGGAGTCTGGGCGATGGCCTGGCTGTACTCGGCCGGCATCCTGCTGATCGGCGTCGGACTCCACACCTTCCTGCGCCGCTGGACCACCCTCGGCGTGATGGTCCTGTTCGTCATGCTCAACTTCACCAGCTCCGGAGGGATCTACCGCCCCGAGCTGCAGCCCGGATTCTTCGGCGCCCTGCACGCCTTCTGGAACGGCGCCGGCTTCGTCGAGGGAGTCCGCAGCCACGTCTACTTCGACGGCCACGCCCTGGGCGGACACCTCCTGACCCTCGCGCTCTGGCTCCTCGCCGGAGTCGCCGTCCTGGTGTGCGCGGGCCTGGCGGAGGCGCACCGCCGCCCGGTCGCGGCCGCCGCGCCTACGTCACCCGCCGTGGCGGAGGAGGAGATGGAGGAGGCCGTCGGGGTCTGAGCAGGCCGTCGGCGTCTGAGTACGGTCTACGGACCCGAAGACGTCCAGGTGATCGGTTGTCCACAGGCCGTTGTCCACAGGGGAAGACGGTTCGTCGAACCCGGCGGTACCGTCATCCCGTTGATGTTGAACAGCAAGGACAGCACGAAAGTCGGGGGAGGACGTCCCATGGGCGAGATCCGGGCAGCGGTACCGGGACAGCGAGACACGGACGGCGGGCGCGTTCCGCACGTGCCCGGGTTCGCCCTGCGAGCCGCCGCGGGAGTCACCGACTCCCCGAAGGAACAGGGCAAGGCCCTGCGCACACGCGTCCCCCGCACCAGCCACGACACGTTCGTCCTCTCCGCCGACCGGCCCGACGCCGTCCGCGCCGTCGAGGACTCCAGCCGCGACCGCGTGCCGGAACTGGCACCCATACGCGTCGGCCGCATGGCCGCCAGCCCGTTCGCGTTCCTGCGCGGCTCCGCCGGACTCATGGCCCACGACCTGGCCGGCTCCCCCGTCACCGGAGTCGCCGCCCAGATCTGCGGCGACGCGCACGCGGCCAACTTCGGCCTCTACGGCGACGCCCGCGGCCGCCTCGTCATCGACCTCAACGACTTCGACGAGACCGTCGTCGGCCCCTGGGAATGGGACCTCAAGCGACTGGCCACCTCCCTGGTGCTCGCCGGACGGGAAGTGGGCGCGAGCGAGGACACCTGCCGCGCCGCCGCGTTCGACACCGTCGGCGCCTACCGGCGGACGATGCGCCTGCTGGCCAAGCTCCCCGCCCTCGACGCCTGGAATGCCATCGCCGACGAGGAACTCGTCTCCCACACCGACGCCCGCGACCTGGTCGGCACCCTCGAACGCGTCTCGGCCAAGGCCCGCAACAACACCAGCGCACGCTTCGCCGCCAAGTCGACCGAGTCCGTGACCGACGCCGACGGCGGAGGCCGCCGGTTCGTCGAGGCCCTGCCCGTACTGCGCCGGGTCCCGGACGAGGAGGCGGCTGCCGTCGCCGCCGCGCTCGGCTCCTACCTGGACACCGTCTCCGAGGACCGGCTCCCCCTGCTCGCCCGGTACGCCGTCCACGACGTCGCCTTCCGCGTCGTCGGCACCGGCAGCGTCGGCACCCGCTCCTACGTGGTGCTGCTGCTCGACCACCGGGGCGAGCCGCTCGTCCTCCAGGTGAAGGAGGCCCGGCCGTCCGCGCTGCTCCCGCACCTTCCGGCCGTCGGCTTCACCGTCCCGGACGCGGGGCACGAAGGCCGGCGCGTGGTGCTCGGACAGAAGCGGATGCAGGTGGTCAGCGACATCCTGCTCGGCTGGACCACGGTGCAGGGGCGACCGTTCCAGGTGCGCCAGTTCCGCAACCGCAAGGGCAGCGTCGACCCGGCCGCGCTCACCCCCGACCAGGTCGACGACTACGGCCGCATGACCGGCGCGCTCCTGGCCCGCGCCCACGCCCACAGCGCCGACCCGCGCCTGATAGCCGGCTACTGCGGCAAGAGCGAGGAGCTCGACGAGTCCGTCGCGTCCTTCGCCGTCGCCTACGCCGACCGCACCACGGCGGACCACACCGACCTGGTGACGGCGGTACGCGACGGCCGGATAGCGGCCGAACTCGGAGTGTGACGGCCCAGACCTGCCCGAAACCCGGGCTGCCACGGGCCACGGAGGACCAGGGGGACGGGGGCGGGGGGAGGGAGGGGGGAGGGGCCCCCGGGGATCGTAGGCTGGTGGGGTGACGGACCGGAGCGAGGACGTGGGCGTGGACCAGAACGTGGATCCGGCCGCAGGCGCGGGTACGGGCGAGGGCTCGGACCTGGGCGCGGGCGCCGGTACGGGTGAAGGCTCGGACCCGGGTGCTGGTGCCGGTGTGGGCGAAGGCGCGGACCTGGGCGCCGGTGTGGGCGAGGGCTCGGGCTCGGATGCCGGTGCGGGCGAGGGCTTGGGTGCCGGTGCGGGTGAAGGCTTGGGGTCCGGTGCTGGTGGAGGGGCTGGGGACGAGCGGCCTGAGGCTCGGTTGGCGAAGGCTGTTCGGGTGGCTGAGCAGGCGTTGATCGAGTTCGAGATCGCGGTGGAGACCTTCCGCGTCGAGGTCGACAATTTTTCCCGGCTGCACCACCAGAAGCTTGGGCCGATGTACACGCGGCTCGACGAGCTGGACGCGCAGATCGCCGAGGCGCGCGCGGCGCAGACCGGGGATCCCGAGGATCTGCGGCGGGCGCAGGAGGCGCGGGCCGTCGTCATGCCGATGCCCGGTGTCGAGGAGCTCTTCCACGACTGGATCGACTCCGAGGGGCTCTCCCCCGAGGCCGCCGCGATGCTGACCGAGCAGCCCGTGCAGCCGCCCAAGCGGGTCCGGCCCGGTGAGGAGGCCCGGAAGCTGTATCGCGAGCTGGCCCGGCAGGCCCACCCGGACCTGGCGCGTGAGGAGGACGAGCGCCGGCGGCGTGAGGAGTTCATCACCCGGGTCAACGCGGCCTACGCGCGCGGTGACGTCGCGCTGCTGCGCGAGCTGTCCGCCGAGTGGGCGGCCGGTCCGGTGCCCGAGCCGGAGCAGCTCAGCGAGAGCGAGGAGCTGTACGCGCGCCTCGAGTGGCTGTCGCACCGCAAGGAGCTGCTGACCCTGGTCGCCCGGGAGCTGGAGGACAGCGCGATCGGCGCGATGCTGCGGATGGCGCCCGACGACCCCGATCAGCTCCTCGAGGAGATCGCCGACCAGCTGTTGGCGCAGGTCTCCGCGCGGGAGGGCGAGCTTGCCGCGTTGGTGCGGCAGGTGCAGTAGGTTTCCACCGGGCTCGATCCCTTCGAGCCGTTCGTACGAGAGAAGGCCTGTCCCATGAATTTCGCCCCGCTCCCCTCGGTGGACGTGGCTTCCGTGCCGGCCGACGCCCTGGTGCTGGACGTCCGTGAGGACGACGAGTGGGTGGCCGGTCATGCCGAGGGTGCCCTGCATGTGCCGATGAGCGACTTCGTGGCTCGCTTCGGCGAGGTGACCGAGGCCGTGGCGGACGGGCGTCGGGCCTATGTGATGTGCCGGGTGGGTGGCCGGTCGGCGCAGGTCACGCAGTACCTGGTGCAGCAGGGGATCGACGCGGTCAACGTCGACGGCGGCATGATCGCCTGGGACGAGGCCGGTCGGCCGGTCGTGGCGAAGGACGGCGCCCTGGGCTTCGTGGCCTGATCTCTGTTCTTCCCGGCCCGGGGTGGGCGTCCTGGTTCGGTCAGCCGAGAGGGTGGGCGGCCAGGAGGTCGCCCAGGGCCTCTTCGTGTGCGGCGGCCGGGCCTAGGGCGAGTTCGAGCTGTTTGGCCCAGGCGTGGTAGCGGTGCAGCGGGTAGTCGGTGTCGGCGCCGAAGCCGCCGTGGAGGTGCTGGGCGGTCTGCACCACGCGGCGTACGCCTTCCGAGGCCCAGATCTTGGCGACGGCGATGTCCGCGGCGGCCGGCAGCGGGCCGCCCGCTCCGCTGCTGATGCGCCAGGCGGCCTGCCAGAGCGTGACTTCCATGGCGCGCAGGTCGATGTAGCGGTCGGCGGCCTGGACGGCCACGGCCTGGAAGGTGGCCACGGGGTGGCCGAACTGTTCGCGCTTGCCGGTGTATTGGCTCGTCATCGTGAGGACGTTCTCGCCGAGACCGAGGGCGAGGGCGCAGGTGCCGGTGGCGAGGACGCCGCGGAGCCAGTCCCAGGCGCCGGCGGTGTCGATGACGTCGGCGCTGTCGAGGCGTACGGAGTCCAGGTGTAGTTCGGCGAGGAGTTCGCCGCTGGTCGAGAACTGTGCGGCCAGGGTGAGGCCGGGCTGGGTGCGGGGGACCAGGGCGAGGACGGTCTGTCCTTCGGTGGTGTGGGCGGGGACGGCGATGCGGTCGGCGCCGTGGGCCCAGGGGACGGCGCTCTGGAGGCCGTCGAGGATCCAGTCGGTGCCGTCGCGGCGGGCGGTGACGGCGAGTTCGGCGGGGTCGTGGCCGGTGTGCCCGTTGGAGGCGGCGGTGAGGACGAGTTCGCCGCGGCCGACGCGGGGGAGGAGTGCGGCGGCGGTGCGCGGGTCTGCGTAGCGTTCGACGGTCATGGCGACCGCGCTGGTCTCCAGGAGGGGGACGCGGGCGAGGACGCGGGCCGATTCGCGCAGGACGAGGCAGAGGGCGATGGTGTCGAGGCCCGCGCCGTCGTGTTCGGGGGCGAGGGTGAGGCTGAGCAGGTCGGCTGCGGCGAGGCGGGACCAGAGCGGCCGGTCGAAGTCGTCGGCTACGGCTCCTGGGGTGAGCGCGGGGCTCGGTACGGCGTCGGGGCTGACGCCGGAGAAGACCGCTTTGGCCGCCTCGACGGCCGCCTGCTGTTCCTCGGTGAAGGTGAAGTCCACGGCCATGCCCTCCCGTTGCCTGCTCTGACGGATCGTCAAGATAGAACAGGTTCTAGGGGAAGGGAATGGGCGCGCGGGGTCGGTCAGCGGTCGAAGTCCAGCTCCACTTCGGCGGTGGCCGGGTGGGACTGGCAGGCCAGGACGTATCCGGCTTCGGTCTCTTCCGGTTCCAGCGCGAAGTTGCGGTCCATACGGACCTCGCCTTCGACGAGGAAGGCGCGGCAGGTGCCGCACACGCCGCCCTTGCAGGCGTACGGGGCGTCGGCGCGGGCGCGGAGCACCGTTTCGAGGAGCGTCTCGCCTTCCTGGACGGGCCAGTTGCCGGACCGGCCGTGCAGGGTGGCCGTCAGCGTGGCGTGGACGGGCGCTGCGCTGGTGGGGGCCGGGGCGGGGGCCGAACCGTCGTCGACGTGGAAGATCTCCTGGTGGATCCGGGAGCGTTCGACGCCGAGTCCGCGCAGGGCGCCTTCGGTGGCCGTGACGAGGCCGAAGGGGCCGCACAGGAACCAGCCGTCGATCTCGTCGACGGGCAGCAGCGCGGGGAGCAGGCCGCTCAGCCGCTCCTGGTCGAGGCGCCCGGACGGGAGGCCCGCCTGCTGTTCCTCGCGGGAGAGGACGGTGACTAGCTGGAAGCGGTCGGGGAAGCGGTCCTTGAGGTCGGCGACCTCGTCGAGGAACATCGTGGAGGAGGCGGTGCGGTCGCTCCGGACGAGGCAGAACCGGGCGTCCGGCTGCTGGGCGAGGAGCGTGGCCGCCATCGACAGGACCGGGGTGATGCCGCTGCCGCCGACGACGGCCACGAAGTGGCCGGGGCGGGGCGCGAGGGTGAAGCGGCCCATGGGCTCCATGACGTCGACGGTGTCACCGACGGCCAGTTCCTTCAGGGCGTAGGTGGAGAATTCTCCGCCGTCGACGAGCCGGATGCCGACGCGCAGGACGGGGTCCTGCCCGGTGGGGGCCGCGGGCGCGCAGATCGAGTACGTACGGCGGATCTCCTCGCCGTCGCGCGCGGTGCGGCGTAGGGCGAGGTGCTGGCCGGGGGTGTGGCGGTAGGCGTCGCGCAGCTCGGCCGGGACGGCGAAGGTGACGGCCACGGAGTCGTCCGTGAGCTGCTCGACCTCGCTCACCCGGAGCGGGTGGAACGCGGCCCGTCCGGCCCCTGAGGACACCATCTACAACTCCTTGAAGTGGTCGAACGGTTCGCGGCAGGCCGTGCAGCGGCGCAGCGCCTTGCACGCGGTGGAGGAGAAGCGGCTGAGCAGTTCGGTCTCGGTGGAGCCGCAGTGCGGGCAGCGGATCGCCAGGGTCAGCGGCACGGGGCCGCCGGCCGGGCCCTGGGGGCGGGGCGGGGCGATGCCGAACTCGGCGAGCTTGCGCCGTCCTTCGTCGCTGATGTCGTCGGTGGACCAGGCGGGTGCGAGGACGGTGACGACGGAGACTTCGGGGATGCCGTGCTCGTGCAGGGCGTGCTCGATGTCGGAGGACATCGCCTCGATGGCGGGGCAGCCGGTGTACGTCGGGGTCAGCTCGACCTCGACGCGGCCGGGGCCGAGGATCTGGACGCCGCGCAGGACGCCGAGCTCTCCGAGGGTGAGGACGGGCAGTTCGGGGTCGAGGACGGAGCCGGCGATCCGGCTCAGCTCCCGCTCCAGGTCGGTCATCTCCGGGCCGGTCGTGACCGGGCCCGTCGCCTCCGACCCGGTCGCTTCCGCGCCGGTCGTCTCCGTGGCCGTCGCCTCCGGGCCGGTCATGGTGGTCACCATGTCGCCCCCGGGTGGCTGCGGTGCAGGTGCTGCATCTCGGCGAGCATCCGGCCGAAGGGCTCGGTGTGCAGGCCCTGGCGGCCGGCTCCCGCGCGCCAGCCGCCGGTGTCGGGGCCGGTCGGGACGGTGAGCGTGGCCTTGGTGAGGACGGCGGTGACGGAGTCCAGCCAGGCGGCCCGCAGGGCCTCGTGGTCCACGTCGAGGCCGGGGACGGGCTGGAACAGTTCGCCGGTGTAGCGCCAGAGGGCGTCGCAGGCGCGCTGCATGCGGTCGTGGCTCTCGGGGGTGCCGTCGCCGAGGCGGAGGGTCCAGTGCTCGGCGTGGTCCTGGTGGTACGCGACTTCCTTGACGGCCTTCGCGGCGAGCCCGCTCAGGGGGCCGTCGCCGGCCGCCAACCGGCCGTAGAGGAGCCGCTGGTAGGTGGAGAAGTACAGCTGGCGGGCGATGGTGTGCGCGAAGTCGCCGTTGGGCTGCTCGACGAGCTGGGTGTTGGTGAAGGCGCGTTCTTCGCGGAGGTAGGCGAGTTCGTCCTCGTCCCCGACGAGGGAGAGCAGGACGCGTGCCTGGCCGAGCAGGTCGAGCGCGATGTTCGCGAGGGCGACCTCTTCCTCCAGGACGGGTGCGTCGCCCGCCCACTCCCCCAGTCGGTGGGAGAGCACCAGGGCGTCGTCGCCGAGGGCCAGGGCGGCCTCGGCGATCGCGGCGGTGTCGGTGGTGCCGGTGGTCTCGCTCACAGGTGCTTCACCCCCTCGGGGATCTCGTAGAAGGTCGGGTGGCGGTAGGGCTTGTCCGCCGACGGTTCGAAGAAGGGGTCCTTCTCGTCGGGCGAGGAGGCGGTGATCGCGGTGGAGGGCACCACCCAGATCGATACGCCTTCGCTGCGGCGCGTGTACAGGTCGCGGGCGTTGCGCAGCGCCATCTCGGCGTCCGGCGCGTGCAGGCTGCCGGCGTGGGTGTGGGACAGTCCGCGGCGCGAGCGCACGAACACCTCCCACAGGGGCCATCCGTCGGTGGTCATGCCCGTGCCTCCCCGTGCTTTCCGGCGTATGCCGCCGCTGCTTCTCTGACCCAGGCCCCGTCCTCGTGGGCCCGGCGGCGCCGGTCGAGCCGCTGATCGTTGCAGGGGCCGTTGCCCTTGAGGACGTCCTGGAACTCGGCCCAGTCGATGGGGCCGAAGTCGTAGTGCCCGCGCTCCTCGTTCCACCGCAGTTCCGGGTCCGGGAGGGTGAGTCCGAGGGCCTCGGCCTGGGGGACGGCGATGTCCACGAACCGCTGGCGCAGCTCGTCGTTGGAGTGCCGCTTGATCTTCCAGGCCATGGACTGGGCGGAGTGCGCGGATGCGTCGTCCGGCGGGCCGAACATCATCAGCGAGGGCCACCACCAGCGGTCCACCGCGTCCTGCGCCATGGCGTGCTGGGCCTCGGTGCCCCGGGAGAGGGCGAGGAGGGCTTCGTACCCCTGCCGCTGGTGGAAGGACTCCTCCTTGCAGACACGGACCATCGCGCGGGCGTACGGGCCGTACGAGCAGCGGCAGAGCGGGACCTGGTTGGTGATCGCGGCGCCGTCCACGAGCCAGCCGATGGCGCCGACGTCGGCCCAGGTCAGCGTCGGGTAGTTGAAGATCGAGGAGTACTTCTGGCGGCCGGCGTGGAGCTTGTCGAGGAGCTCGTCGCGGCTGGTGCCGAGGGTCTCCGCCGCGCTGTACAGGTACAGGCCGTGGCCGGCCTCGTCCTGGACCTTGGCCATGAGGATCGCCTTGCGGCGCAGCGAGGGCGCGCGGGTGATCCAGTTGGCCTCCGGCTGCATGCCGATGATCTCGGAGTGGGCGTGCTGGGCCATCTGGCGGACGAGGGACGCCCGATAGGCGTCCGGCATCCAGTCGCGCGGCTCGATGCGCTCGTCGGCGGCGACGGTGGCGTCGAACACCGCCTCGTAGGCCGCCTGCGCCGCTGCCTCTGACGCGGCCGTGTCCGAGGCCGTGTCCGGCGCGCCCTGCGCGGCCGCCCGTGTCTTCTGTGCGTCCGCGGTCACTGCGGTCGCTGCCGTCCCTGCGGTCATCGGACCCCCTACCGACCGATCGTTCGGTTGAATGACTTCAATGGTCGGTCGGCGGCCCGTATGGTGTCAACCCTGTGGATGACCGAGGGTGGACGGATCGGGATCGGGGCGGGGATGGAAGCGCGGGTCGACGCGGAGGACGCGGGCGTACAAGAGGAGCAGCCACCGTCCGGACCGGGGTCGCCGGAGGGGCGCGGCCAGGGCGTCGGAATCGCCTCGCTCTCGCTCCCGTACCAGGTGGTCGCGGCCGTCGCGCTCGCCGGTGTCGCGGTCTTCGCCGCTGTCCACCTCGCGATGGTGTTCCTGCACGTCGCGCCGTCGAACACGCTGACCAAGCAGCACGGTGACGCGGTCGACGAGTGGATATACCCCGAGTTCGAGCAGAACTGGAAGCTCTTCGCCCCCAATCCGCTCCAGCAGAACGTGTCGGTCGAGGTCCGTGCCGAGGTCGAGGGCGCCGACGGCGCACCGCGCACCACCGGCTGGATCGATCTGACCGCGCAGGACGCGGAGGCGATCCGGGGCAGCCTCGTCCCCAGCCACACCGAGCAGAACGAGCTGCGCCGGGCGTGGGACTTCTATACGAACACCCACGGCGACGACCACCGGCCCAACGGTCTGCGCGGCCGGCTCTCCGAGGAGTACGTCCGCCGGATCGTCATGCTCCGGCTCGACGGGGAGAAGCTCGGCGGCACGGTGGAGCGGATCCAGCTCCGCTCCGTGACGCGCGTCGTGCCCGCCCCGGCGTGGAGCACCGAGAAGACGAACACGGACCCCTCCCACAGGGAGTTCCCGTGGTGGAAGGTGACCGCCGCCGATCTGCCGGGCGGGGCACGGGACGACCGTACGGAGGCGGGCCGGTGAATCGATCATCCACACCTCCGGACACCGTGAAGGCCACCGCGACCCGCGAGCCGTTCGACCGGCGTCTCGCGCGGGGCATCCAGCGGGTCACGGCCTCGGCCCTCGGCCCGTACCAGACCGCGATCGTCCGCATCGGCATCTCGCTCACCTGGCTGCTCTTCCTGCTGCGCGAACTGCCCCACCGCCATGAGCTCTACGGCCCCGACGGCCCCTGGGCCTGGGACATGGGCCGCCGACTGATCTCCATGAACGAAGCGTTCACGGTGCTCATGTGGTCGGACAACACGCTCTGGTTCGAGACCGTCTACGTGCTCGCCGTCCTCTCCGCCCTTCTGATGCTGCTCGGCTGGCGCACCCGCGCCATGTCGGTGGTCTTCATGGTCGGAGTGCTGTCCCTGCAGAATCGCTCCGTCTTCGTCGGCGACGGCGGGGACAACGTCGTCCACCTCACCGCGATCTACCTCGTCCTGACCCGCTGTGGCCAGGTCTGGTCTCTCGATGCCCGCCGGGCCGCTCGCGAGGCCCGTGAGGCGGAGGCGGGCAAGGCGCCCCGGCGCGATGTCGTCGGGCCGCTGCTGTGGACGGTGCTCGGCGGCCTTCTGCTCGCCACCACCTACTACTCCGACACCAACGGCTCGGCCTGGCTGCTGGTGCTGCTGTGGGTGCTGTGGCTCGGGCAGGCGCTGTGGTGGGTGGTGTGCCGCTACGCCCCGGGCGAGCCGCGCACCCTGCTCGACGTCCTCGCCAACCTCACGCACAACGCGGCTCTCGTCGTGATCATGGCCGAGGTCTGTCTGATCTACGCGACGGCCGGCTGGTACAAGATCCAGGGTTCGCGCTGGCAGGACGGCACCGCGCTCTACTACCCGCTCCAGTTGGACTACTTCTCGCCCTGGCCCCTCCTGTCCGATCTGCTCGGAGCCAGCGGCGTGATGGTGATGGTGCTGACCTACGGCACCGTGCTGATCCAGGTCGCGTTCCCCTTCGCCCTGTTCAACCGCAAGGTCAAGAACGTCCTGCTGGTCGCGATGATGCTGGAGCACGCGGGCATCGCCGTGCTCCTCGGGCTCCCGCTCTTCTCGCTGGCGATGATCTCGGCGGACGCGGTGTTCCTGCCGACGGCGTTCCTGGTCTGGCTGGGCGCGCGGGCGGGGCGCGGCAGGGACCGGCTGTTGTCCCGGCCGCGCGGCGCGGTGCCCGACCAGCGCCGTCCGGGCGAGGAGGCCGCCCCCCGTACCCTCGTGGGGTGAGCACCGCTGAACAGTCCGAGCCGATCCAGTACGACGACGGGTACGCCCCCGAGGTCGGCGTGGGGCCGCATCCGCAGCCCTGGCCGGACGGCGAGCGCTACGACCCGGAGCTGCTGGCCGGCGGGGACCGGCGCAATGTCGTCGACCGGTACCGGTACTGGACGCGGGAGGCGATCGTCGCCGACCTGGACACCCGGCGGCACGACTTCCACGTCGCGGTCGAGAACTGGGGCCACGACTTCAACATCGGGTCGGTGGTGCGGACCGCCAACGCCTTCCTGGCGAAGGAGATCCACATCGTCGGCCGGCGGCGCTGGAACCGGCGCGGGGCGATGGTCACCGACCGCTACCAGCACGTCCGCCACCACCCGGACACCGAGTCGCTGACGGCGTGGGCGGCGGCGGAGGGCGTGCCGATCATCGGCATCGACAATCTGCCGGGCGCGGTCCCGCTGGAGCGGACCGTGCTGCCGCGGCGCTGTGTGCTGCTCTTCGGGCAGGAGGGTCCGGGCCTCACCGAGGAGGCCCGGAACCACGCGGAGATGGTCTGCTCGATCGCCCAGTTCGGTTCGACCCGGTCGATCAACGCGGGCGCCGCCGCGGCGATCGCGATGCACGCGTGGGTGCAGCGGTACGCGGAGATCACCCCGGGCGCCTGACCAGCCGTTGGAGGCCGGCCGGGGGTCCGTGGCTCCCCGGCCCGCCCCTGTGGGTCACGCCTGGCGGCGGACCTCCACCACGCGGAAGCGGTTGGCGACGAACGCTCCGTCGCACAGGGCCGCGTTCGCCGCCGGGTTTCCGCCCGAGCCGTGGAAGTCGGAGAACGCCGCCGTCTGGTTGACGTACACCCCGCCCGTCAGGTTCAGGGAGAGCTGCGCCGCCTCCTCCAGGCAGACCTCCTCGATCGCGCGCTCGGTCTCCGGCGACGTCGTGTACGCCCCGACCGTCATCGCGCCCTTCTCGCGGACCGTGCGCCGCAGCAGCTCCAGCGCGTCGGCCGTCGAGTCGACGGAGACGGCGAAGGAGACCGGGCCGAAGCACTCGGAGAAGTAGGCCGCCTCCGGGTCGGGCTTCGAGCCGTCCAGCTTGACGATGACCGGCGTACGGACGACGGCGTCGGGGAAGTCCGGGTTCGCCACCTCGCGGGAGGCCAGCGCGACCTCGCCGAGGCCCGCGGCGGCCTCCAGACGCGCCTTGACGTCCGGGTTGACCAGGGCGCCGAGCAGGGCGTTCGCCCGGGCGTCGTCGCCGAGGAGACCGCCGACGGCCGCCGAGAGGTCGGCGACGACCTCGTCGTACGACTTGGGTCCTGCGTCGGTGGTGATGCCGTCGCGGGGGATCAGCAGGTTCTGCGGGGTGGTGCACATCTGGCCGCTGTACAGGGACAGGGAGAACGCCAGGTTGGAGAGCATCCCCTTGTAGTCGGCGGTGGAGTCGACGACGACCGTGTTGACGCCGGCCTTCTCCGTGTAGACCTGCGCCTGGCGGGCGTTGGCCTCCAGCCAGTCGCCGAAGGCGGTGGAGCCGGTGTAGTCGATGATCCGGATCTCGGGGCGGACCGCCAGGGTCTTGGCGATGCCCTCGCCCGGCCGCTCGACGGCCAGCGCGACCAGGTTCGGGTCGAAACCGGCCTCGGCGAGGACCTCGCGGGCGACGCGGACGGTCAGCGCCAGCGGGAGGACGGCGCGCGGGTGCGGCTTGACCAGGACCGGGTTGCCGGTGGCCAGCGAGGCGAAGAGGCCCGGGTAGCCGTTCCAGGTGGGGAAGGTGTTGCAGCCGATGACGAGCGCGATGCCGCGCGCGACGGGCGTGAACGCCTTGCTCAGCTCCAGCGGGTCCCGCTTGCCCTGCGGCTTGGACCAGTCGGCGTCGCCGGGGGTGCGGGTCTGCTCCGCGTACGCGTAGGCCACGGCCTCCAGGCCGCGGTCCTGGGCGTGCGGGCCGCCGGCCTGGAACGCCATCATGAAGGCCTGGCCGCTGGTGTGCATGACGGCGTGCGCGAACTCGTGGGTGCGGGCGGAGATCCGGGCGAGGATCTCCACACAGACCAGAGCGCGGACCTCGGCGCCGGCCTCGCGCCAGGCGGCCATGCCGGCGCGCATCGCGGGCAGCAGGACGTCGATGTCGGCGTGCGGGTACTCGATGCCGAGCGCCGGGCCGTACGGCGAGGTCTCGGCGCCGGTCCAGTCGTCCGTGCCGGGCTGGTCCAGCTCGAAGCGGGTGTTCAGCAGGGCCTTGTACGCCTCGAGACCGCCGGCGGCGTCCAGCGAGCCGTTCTCGCCGTAGGCCTTGGGGTGCTCGGGGTGCGGTGACCAGTAGGCACGGGTGCGGATGGTGTCCAGTGCCTGGTCGAGTGTGGACCGGTGCTTCTGGGCCAGAGCGTCGGTGGTCAGCTGAGCGGCGGCCATTGCGGGACCAACTCCTCGTCGAGCTAGATCGGTTCGGCGCGTGTGACGCCTGCGCGTGCCCTCCGCGACGGGTGGTCGTGGAAGACGGGTGGGCAGGGACGAACGGACAGAGTTAGAGTAACCGAACGATCGGTCGGGACAAGGGGGTCTGTCGAAGCTGTGGACAACCCATCGGGGAGGATCAGCCGTATGACCGCCAATGTGAGCGACTCGGCGCCGGACGCCGCCCCGGCCACGGCCCCGGATTCCGCTGCCGTAGCCCTCGACCGGAGCCGTACCGTCGCCGTCGTGGGCACGGGGACCATGGGCCAGGGCATCGCGCAGGTCGCCCTGGTCGCCGGGCATCCCGTACGGCTCTACGACAGCGCCCCCGGCCGGGCCGAGGAGGCCGTGACCGCGCTCGCCGCCCGCCTGGACCGGCTGGTCGAGAAGGGGCACCTGGACAAGGCCGGACGCGACGCCGCCGTGGCCCGGCTGCACGCCGCGGCCGAGCTGACGGAGCTGGCCGACGCGGCGCTCGTCGTCGAGGCGATCGTCGAGCACCTCCCGGTCAAGCAGCGGCTCTTCGCCGACCTGGAGAAGATCGTCGGCGACGACACCCTCCTCGCCACCAACACCTCCTCCCTCTCCGTCACCGCGATCGCGGGAGGGCTGCGGCTGCCCGGCCGGTTCGTCGGACTGCACTTCTTCAACCCGGCGCCGCTGTTGCCGCTCGTCGAGGTCGTCAGCGGCTTCGCCACCGACGCCGCGGCCGCCACGCGCGCGTACGAGACCGCCAAGAGCTGGGGCAAGACCCCGGTGCGCTGCGCCGACACCCCCGGCTTCATCGTCAACCGGATCGCCCGGCCCTTCTACGCCGAGGCCCTGCGGGTGTACGAGGAGGGCGCGGCCGACCCCGCCACCATCGACGCGGCCCTGCGCGAGAGCGGTGGCTTCCGGATGGGCCCCTTCGAGCTGACCGACCTCATCGGCCAGGACGTCAACGAGGCCGTCACCCGGTCCGTCTGGGACTCCTTCTTCCAGGACCCCAAGTTCACGCCCTCGCTCGCCCAGCGGCGCCTGGTCGAATCGGCGCGGCTCGGCCGCAAGTCCGGGCACGGCTGGTTCCCGTACGGCGACGGCGCGACGGCCCCCGCGCCGCACACCGCGCCGCCCGCCGCCCCGCCGGCCTCGGTCACGGTCCAGGGGGACCTGTACCAGGCACGGGCGCTGGTGGGTCTTTTCGAGGAGTCCGGGATCACGGTCGAGCGCGCCGACGACGCCGTGCCCGGCTACCCGGGCTGGATCGAACTGCCCAGCGGGACCCGGCTCTTCCTCGCCGACGGCACCGCCGCCGACGACGCCGAGGTGCCGGTCATCCACATCGACCTGGCCCTGGACTTCGCCACCTGCGAGCGGATCGTCCTCGCGCCCGCGGCGACCGTGGACGACGCCTCCCTCCAGGAGGCGATCGGTCTCTTCCAGGCGGCCGGCAAGAAGGTCAGCGTCATCGGTGACGTCCCCGGCCTGATCGTCGCCCGTACGGTCGCGATGCTCGCCGACTTCGCCTACGACGCCGCCACGCGCGCGGTGGCGGACCCAGACGACATCGACACCGCGATGCGGCTCGGCGTGAACTACCCGCGCGGGCCCCTCGCCTGGGCCGAGGAGCTGGGCGCGGGCTGGGTCCTGGAGACGCTCTCCAACCTCCACGAGGAGTACCCGACGGGCCGCTACGCCCCCTCACAGGCGCTGCGCCGCCGCGTCGCCGCGGAGCAGGCGGCCGCGGACCGCGCGGCGGACGAACAGGCGGCCGCCGAGCGCGCGGCCGACACGGCCGCCGAGGAGGCCACGGCATGACGACCGCGAAGCGGGACACCTACACCCCCGAGACGCTGCTCTCCGTGGCCGTACAGGTCTTCAACGAGCGCGGCTACGACGGCACGTCCATGGAGCACCTCTCCAAGGCCGCGGGGATCTCCAAGTCCTCGATCTACCACCATGTCGCGGGCAAGGAGGAGCTGCTGCGCAGGGCCGTCAGCCGTGCGCTCGACGGGCTCTTCGGGATCCTCGCCGAGCCGGGCTCGGGGCGCGGACGGGCGATCGAGCGGGTCGAGTACGTCACCCGGCGCACCGTCGAGGTGCTGATAGCCGAGCTGCCGTACGTGACGCTGCTGCTGCGGGTCAGGGGCAACACCGACACCGAGCGCTGGGCGATGGAACGGCGCAGGGAGTTCGACCACAAGGTGGCCGACCTGCTGAAGGCGGCGGTGGCCGACGGGGACCTGCGGGCCGATGTGGACATCAAGCTCGCCACCCGGCTGCTCTTCGGCATGATCAACTCGCTGGTGGAGTGGTACCGGCCGCTGCCGGGCGCCCACGCCGAGCGGGACCAGCTCGCCGACACCGTCGTGCACCTGGCCTTCGACGGGCTGCGGACGGCCCGCTGAGGCCCGTCCCAGGGCACTCTCGCGGTCCGGTCTCGGCCCGTACCGGCCGGTCCGGGCCCTCAGTGGTCCGGATCGAGGTCCGTCTCCTCGAAGACCAGCAGCGTGCGCGTGGAGAGCACCTCCGGGATCGCCTGGAGCCTGGTCAGCACCAGCTCGCGCAGCGTCCGGTTGTCCGGCGTGTGCACGAGCAGCAGGACGTCGAAGTCCCCGCTGACCAGGGCGATGTGCGCGGCACCCGGCAGCGCCTGGAGCTGCTCGCGCACGGTGCGCCAGGAGTTCTGGACGATTCTCAGCGTGATGTACGCCGAGGCGCCGTGGCCCGCGCGCTCGTGGTTGACCCGCGCGCTGAAGCCGCGGATCACACCGTCGTCGATCAGCCGGTTGATCCGCGCGTAGGCGTTGGCCCGGGACACATGGACCCGTTCGGCCACGGAGCGTATCGACGCGCGACCGTCCGTCTGCAGGATGCGCAGGATGTCCCGGTCGATCGCGTCGAGCGGGCGGGCCGGCGGGCCCTGCGGCACTCCGGCCGGGCTCGGGGGCAGGGCCTGCTCCCAGCCGTCGGCCATTTGTTCATCCGCCACGTCCCCCCACCTCTCATCCATGGACGACATGTCTCCATCCCAGGCTGTGGAGAACCGATTGTCCACAGGCTGAGGGCGCCTGTAGCCAAAATGGATCCACGACCGAACAATCGGTAGGTGAGGCGCGCCACATTCGCGCCACCCGCCTTCGGGTCTTATGCCCGCTCCCACGAGGAGGTGGACTCGTTGCAACAGCGCAGTTCGACAGTCCAAGAGCCGCCCGGTGCCACGACCGCCTACCGGCCCACCCCGCCCCCGGCGTGGAAGCCGCGTACCGACCCCGCCCCGCTGCTGCCCGACGCCGAGCCCTACCGGGTCCTCGGCACGGACGCGGCCGCCCAGGCCGACCCCGAGCTGCTGCGGCGGCTCTACGCGGAGCTGGTCCGCGGCCGCCGGTACAACACGCAGGCCACGGCGCTCACCAAGCAGGGCCGACTGGCCGTCTACCCGTCGACCACCGGGCAGGAGGCCGCCGAGGTCGCGGCCGCGCTGTCCCTGGAGGACCGGGACTGGCTCTTCCCGTCGTACCGCGACACCCTCGCCGCCGTCGCCCGCGGCCTGGACCCGGTCCAGGCGCTGACGCTGCTGCGCGGCGACTGGCACACCGGGTACGACCCGCGTGAGCACCGCGTCGCGCCCCTGTCCACGCCGCTCGCCACCCAGCTCCCGCACGCGGTGGGGCTTGCCCACGCGGCCCGCCTCAAGGGCGACGACGTGGTTGCCCTCGCCATGGTCGGCGACGGCGGCACCAGCGAGGGCGACTTCCACGAGGCGCTGAACTTCGCGGCCGTCTGGCAGGCCCCGGTGGTCTTCCTCGTGCAGAACAACGGCTTCGCGATCTCCGTGCCCCTCGCCAAGCAGACGGCGGCCCCCTCGCTGGCCCACAAGGCCGTCGGGTACGGCATGCCGGGCCGGCTCGTCGACGGCAACGACGCGGTCGCCGTCCACCAGGTGCTGACCGAGGCCGTGACACGCGCGCGTCGGGGCGGCGGACCGACGCTGGTCGAGG
Source organism: Streptomyces sp. NPDC058579 (assembly GCF_042718575.1). Lineage (NCBI taxonomy): Bacteria > Bacillati > Actinomycetota > Actinomycetes > Kitasatosporales > Streptomycetaceae > Streptomyces > Streptomyces sp. NPDC058579. Next base: position 340,787 of record NZ_JBHXPI010000001.1, on the reverse strand, counting down.
CCGTGACGTACCGCATCGACGCCCACACCAACGCCGACGACGCGACCCGCTACCGCGGGGACAGCGAGGTCGAGGCCTGGCGGGCGCACGACCCGATCCTGCTCCTGGAGCGGGAGCTGACGGAGCGGGGCCTGCTCGACGAGGACGGCCGACGGGCGGCGGCCGAGGCCGCCGAGACGATGGCGGCGTCGCTGCGCGAGCGGATGAACGCCGAGCCGGTCCTGGACCCGATGGATCTGTTCGCGCACGTCTACGCCGAGCAGACGGAACAACTGCGCGAGCAGGCGGCGCAGCTGCGGGCCGAGCTCGACGCCGAGAGCGAGGCGTGATGACCACCGCGCAGAAGGCGCCGGAGAAGAAGGCGGCGGCCAAGCCCGCCACCATGGCGCAGGCGCTCCAGCGGGCGATGCGCGACGCGATGGCCGAGGACCCGACCGTCCATGTCATGGGCGAGGACGTCGGCACGCTCGGCGGCGTCTTCCGGGTCACCGACGGGCTCGCCAAGGAGTTCGGCGAGGACCGCTGCACGGACACCCCGCTGGCCGAGGCCGGCATCCTCGGCACGGCCGTCGGCATGGCGATGTACGGACTGCGGCCGGTCGTCGAGATGCAGTTCGACGCCTTCGCCTACCCGGCGTTCGAGCAGCTGATCAGCCATGTCTCCCGGATGCGGAACCGCACGCGGGGCGCGATGCCGATGCCGCTGGTGATCCGGGTGCCGTACGGCGGCGGGATCGGCGGTGTGGAGCACCACAGCGACTCCTCCGAGGCGTACTACATGGCGACGCCCGGGCTCCATGTGGTCACCCCGGCCACGGTCGAGGACGCGTACGGGCTGCTGCGGGCGGCGATCGCCTCCGACGACCCGGTCGTCTTCCTGGAGCCCAAGCGGCTCTACTGGTCGAAGTCCGACTGGCGCCCCGAGGCGCCGACGCCGGTGGAGCCGATCGGCAAGGCCGTGGTGCGGCGCGCCGGCCGCAGCGCCACGCTGATCACCTACGGGCCGTCCGTGCCGGTCTGCCTGGAGGCCGCTGAGGCGGCCCAGGCCGAGGGCTGGGACCTGGAGGTGGTCGATCTGCGATCGCTGGTGCCGTTCGACGAGGAGACCGTCTGCGCGTCGGTGCGGCGCACCGGACGGGCGGTCGTCGTGCACGAGTCCGCCGGATTCGGCGGACCGGGCGGGGAGATCGCTGCGCGCGTGAGCGAGCGCTGCTTCCACCACCTGGAGGCCCCGGTCCTGCGGGTCGCCGGGTTCGACATCCCCTACCCGCCGCCGATGCTGGAGCGGCACCACCTGCCGGGCGTGGACCGGGTCCTCGACGCGGTGGCGCGGCTGCAGTGGGAGGCGGGAAACTGATGGCCCAGGTCCTCGAGTTCAAGCTGCCCGACCTCGGTGAAGGGCTGACCGAGGCGGAGATCGTGCGCTGGCTGGTCAACGTCGGCGACGTCGTCGCCATCGACCAGCCGGTCGTGGAGGTCGAGACCGCCAAGGCCATGGTCGAGGTGCCGTGCCCGTACGGCGGTGTGGTGACCGCCCGCTTCGGCGAGGAGGGCACGGAGCTGCCGGTCGGCGCGCCGCTGCTGACGGTCGCGGTCGGCGGAACGCCGGGCGAGGTGTCGACGGCGCCGTCCGCGACGGTCGCGGGCGGTCCCTCGGCGGAGGCGGCCGCCTCGGCCGAGTCCTCGGAGTACTCCGGCAACGTGCTCGTCGGGTACGGCACGGCGGGACCGGCGGCCAGGCGTCGCCGGGTGCGGCACGAGAGCCCGGCGGCTCCCGCGGCCGCGGCTCCGGCCGTCGCTCCGGTCCGGGTCCCGGTGTCGGTTCCGGCTGCGGCCGCGGCTCCGGCTTCGGCCCCGGTGGTCTCCGACGGGCCCGTGCCGGTGATCTCGCCGCTCGTGCGGAAGCTGGCCCGGGACAAGGGGCTCGATCTGCGGGAGGTACGGGGGTCGGGCCCGGCCGGGCTGATCCTGCGGGCCGACGTGGAGTCAGTCCTGGCCGCCGCCGAGACGGCAGCCGCGCGTCCCGCTCCGGTCGTGGCCGGGTCGGCCGGCGCGGTCGTCGGCGAGCGGGTGCCGCTGCGCGGGGTCCGGGGCGCCGTCGCCGACAAGCTCTCCCGCAGCCGTACGGAGATCCCGGACGCGACCTGCTGGGTGGACGCGGACGCGACCGAGCTCATGGCCGCGCGGGCCGCGATGAACGCGGCCGGTGGCCCGAAGATCTCCCTCCTCGCGCTGCTTGCCCGCATCTGCACCCACGCGCTCGCCCGCCACCCGGAGCTGAACTCCACGGTGGACATGGCGGCGCGGGAGATCGTCCGGCTGCCGTCCGTGCACCTCGGGTTCGCGGCGCAGACCGAGCGCGGTCTGGTCGTTCCGGTGGTCCGGGACGCGGGCACGCGGACGGCGGAGTCGCTGACGGAGGAGTTCGCGCGGCTGACGGAGTCGGCGCGGAAGGGGACGCTGACACCGGCGGACCTGACCGGCGGGACGTTCACGCTGAACAACTACGGGGTGTTCGGGGTCGACGGCTCCACGCCGATCATCAACCACCCGGAGGCGGCGATGCTCGGGGTGGGCCGGATCATCCCCAAGCCGTGGGTCCACGACGGCGAGCTGGCGGTCCGCCAGGTCGTCCAGCTGTCGCTGACCTTCGACCACCGGGTCTGCGACGGAGGCACGGCGGGCGGCTTCCTCCGCTACGTCGCGGACTGCGTCGAGCACCCCGCGGTCCTGCTGCGCACGCTCTGACCCGGGCGCCCGCGCCTGCCGGGCCGCCTGACCCGTGCTCTGCCCCCAGGAGCCCCCGGCCGCCGTCACGATGTCCTCTTCCCCGGGACGGCCGGGGGCTCTTGGGGTGGGTGCGGCTCATACTGCTGGGGTGACGACCTTGTATGACGCCGTCGTGCTCGCGGGCGGGGCGGCCAAGCGGCTGGGTGGTGTGGACAAGCCCGGTGTGCGGGTCGGCGGACGGGCCCTGCTCGACCGCGTGCTCGCCGGCTGCCGGGGCGCCGGGCGCACCGTCGTCGTCGGAGACCGGCGGCCGACCGTGCGGCCCGTGGTGTGGGCCAGGGAGGAGCCGCCCGGCGGGGGACCGCTGGCCGCGCTCGACGCCGGGGTGCGCGAGGTTGAGGCCGACGCCGTGCTCGTCCTCTCCGCCGACCTGCCGTTCCTCGACGAGGGGACCGGCCGACGGCTCCTGGCCGCCCTGGCCGGCGCGCCTGGAGGTGGCGCGCCTGAAGCCGGCATGCCTGAGGCAGCCGCGCCCGCATCCGCCGCGCCCGAAGCCGACCCACCCGAGGCGCCCGCGCACGCATCCGCCGCCCCCGAGGTCAGCCCGCCCGCAGCCGACGCGGCGCTCCTCGTCGACGCCGACGGCCGCGACCAGCCGCTCGTCGCCGCGTACCGCACCGACGCCCTCCGCCGTGAGCTTGCTCTCCTCACCGCCGAGCACGGCAGCCTCTCCGGGCTCCCGCTGCGTCTGCTCACCAAGGGACTGCGGATCGTCCGGGTCGCCGCGGGCCCCCTCGCCTCCTTCGACTGCGACACCTGGGAGGACATCGCCGCGGCCCGGGCCAGGATCAGGGAGCATGGGAACGTGCTGGACGAATGGATCACCGCAGTCAAGGCCGAACTGGGCATCGAGATCGACGTCGACACCGGCGTCCTGCTCGATCTGGCCCGGGACGCCGCCCACGGGGTCGCCCGCCCCGCCGCGCCGCTGACCACCTTCCTGGTCGGGTACGCGGCGGCGAAGGCAGCCGCCGAGGGCGCCGCCGCCGGCCCGGATGCCGTCGCGGAGGCGTCCCGCAAGGCCGCCGCCCTCGCCAACCGCTGGGCCGCCGAAGCGGAGCGGGACGCCGAAGCGGAGCGGGACACGGCCGGATGACGCACCCCGACGAAGGCGACGACGACGGCGTCGATGAGGTCCTCGCCCTCGTCGCTTCGCAGCGCGGCGCCGAGCGGCGGCCCGCCCCCGCCCCCGACGACCCCCACCACGCCACCGCCTGGCCCGCCGCGCGCGCCGTCGCCGCCCGCGCCGGGGCCACCGTGGGCGCCACGCGCCCACCCCTCCGTACGCCACTCGACCAGGCCCTGGGCCGGGTGCTCGCCGAGCCGCTCCACGCGCTCACCGACCTGCCCTCCTTCGACACCTCGGCCATGGACGGCTGGGCGGTCGCGGGTCCCGGCCCCTGGGAGATCCGCGCCCAGGGCGCCGTGCTCGCCGGCCACGCCCCTGCCGCCGCGCTGGACGACGGCACCGCCGTACGGATCGCGACCGGCGCCCGCGTACCGCCCGAGACCACGGCGGTCATCCGCAGCGAGCACGCCCGCACCGACACGAGCGGGCATCTGCACGCCCGGCGCGAGGTCGTGCCCGGCCAGGACATCCGCCCCCGGGGCCAGGAATGCCGCGCCGGTGACCGGCTGCTGCCCGCCGGGACCCGGGTGACCCCTGCCGTCCTCGGCCTCGCGGCCGCCGCCGGGTACGACGAGCTGCCCACCCCGGCCCGCCCCCGTGTGGAGGTCCTCGTCCTCGGCGACGAGCTGCTGACGGCGGGACTCCCCCACGACGGGCTGATCCGGGACGCCCTCGGCCCCATGCTCGGCCCCTGGCTGACCGCGCTGGGCGCCGAGACGCTCGCCACCCGATGGATCGGCGACGACGAAGACGCCCTCGCGGCGGCCGTCACCGGCTCCCCCGCCGACCTGGTGATCACCACGGGCGGCACGGCCTCGGGCCCCGTCGACCACGTCCACCCGGTGCTCGCCAAAGCCGGAGCGACCCTGCTCGTCGACGGGGTGAAGGTCCGTCCCGGCCACCCGATGCTGCTCGCGCGCCTCGACGCCGACCGCCATCTCGTCGGCCTGCCCGGCAACCCCCTGGCCGCCGTTTCGGGCCTGCTCACCCTGGCCGAGCCACTGCTCCGCGCCCTCGCGGGCACCCCGCTCCCGCCGCCGTACAGCGCCCCCATGGCGGACGAGGTGCAGGGACACCCCTACGACACCCGGCTCGTCCCGTTCGTCTACCGCGACGACCGGATCGTTCCGCTGCGGTACCACGGACCCGCGATGCTCCGGGGGATCGCCGCGGCGGACGGGATGGCGGTCGTGCCGCCCGGCGGCGCACGGCCCGGCGACGCCCTGGAGATCCTCGACCTCCCCTGGCCGGGCTCGCTCGGCGACCCGAACCAGGGGTTCGCGGCGGCACGGCAGGAGGGTGTTTCACGTGAAACTTCCCAGCCGTGACGTCATGGCGCGCGACGCGGACGAGAAGGCGGCCCCCACCCGGATCCGGATGCCCCGCCGCGTCGTCGAGAAGCCCATACGCCAGGTGGCCAAGCGCCTGCTCATGGCCCTGGGCGTGCTCGCCCTCACCACGGTCATCGTCTACATCGACCGCGACGGCTACCACGACAACGCCAACGGGACGCTCGACTTCCTCGACAGCGCCTACTACGCGACCGTCACCCTCTCCACCACCGGATACGGCGACGTCGTCCCGCACAGCGACACCGCGCGGCTCGTCAACATCCTGGTGATCACGCCGCTGCGCGTGCTGTTCCTGATCATCCTGGTCGGTACCACTCTCGAGGTCCTCACGGAGCGGACCCGGGAGGAGTGGCGGCTGAACCGCTGGAGGTCCACCTTGCGTGACCACACCGTCGTCGTCGGATTCGGAACCAAGGGTCGCTCGGCGATCCAGACGCTCTGCGCGACGGGCCTGCGGAAGGAACAGATCGTCATCGTCGACCCCTCCACCAAGGTGATCGAGACGGCGAACGCGGACGGATTCGTCGGAGTGGTCGGCGACGCGACCCGTAGCGATGTACTGATCCGCGCCGAGGTGCAGAAGGCGCGGCAGATCGTCATCGCCACCCAGCGCGACGACACCGCCGTCCTGGTGACCCTCACCGCCCGGCAGCTCAACAGGGGCGCGAAGATCGTCGCCGCCGTGCGCGAGGAGGAGAACGCGCCGCTGCTGCGCCAGTCCGGCGCGGACGCCGTGATCACCAGCGCCAGCGCGGCCGGTCGCCTGCTCGGGCTCTCCGTGCTCAGCCCCAGCGCCGGCGCCGTGATGGAGGACCTGATCCAGCAGGGCTCGGGCCTCGATCTGGTGGAGCGGCCGGTCACCAAGGCCGAGGTCGGCAAGAGCGTGCGGGAGACCGAGGACCTGGTGGTCAGCGTGTTGCGCGGGCACCGGCTCCTCGGTTACGACGATCACGCGGCCAGCCCGCTGCAGTTGACGGACCGTGTGATCACCATCGTGCGCGCCGCTCCGGTCACCCCGCTGTCGTCGCCGTCCGAGTAGCCTCGCCGCCATGCATGCGATCACGATTCCGGAACCCGGCGGCCCCGAGGCCCTCGTCTGGGCCGAGGTGCCCGATCCCGTGCCCGCCGAGGGCGAGGTCCTCGTCGAGGTGGTGGCGAGCGCCGTCAACCGTGCCGATCTGCTCCAGCGCCAGGGCTTCTACGACCCGCCGCCGGGCACGTCTCCGTACCCCGGCCTGGAGTGTTCGGGCCGGATCGCCGCGCTGGGCCCGGGGGTCTCCGGCTGGACGGTCGGCCAGGAGGTGTGCGCGCTCCTCGTGGGCGGCGGTTACGCGGAGAAGGTCGTCGTCCCCGTCGGCCAGCTGCTGCCCGTGCCGGAGGGCATGGACCTCGTGACGGCGGCGGCGCTGCCCGAGGTGACCTGCACGGTCTGGTCGAACGTCTTCATGGTCGCCCATCTGCGGCCCGGCGAGACGCTGTTGGTGCACGGCGGTGCGAGCGGCATCGGCACGATGGCGATCCAGCTCGCCAAGGCCGTCGGCGCGAAGGTCGCGGTCACGGCCGGCGGCCCGGAGAAGCTCGCGCGCTGCGCCGAGCTGGGCGCGGACATCCTGATCGACTACCGCGAGCAGGACTTCGTCGAGGAGCTCCGCAAGGCCACGGACGGCGCCGGCGCGGACGTGATCCTGGACATCGTCGGAGCGAAGTACCTGGAGCGCAATGTGAACGCGCTCGCGGTCAACGGCCGGCTCGCCGTCATCGGTCTGCAGGGCGGTGTGAAGGGCGAGTTGAACCTCGCCGCGCTGCTCTCCAAGCGGGCCGCGATCACGGCGACGACGCTGCGCGCCCGCCCGCTGCACGAGAAGACGGCCATCGTCGCCGCGGTGCGTGAGCACGTCTGGCCGCTGATCGAATCCGGCACGGTACGGGCGGTGGTCGACCGTACGGTGGAGATGCCGGACGCCGCCGAGGCGCACCGCGCCCTGGACTCCGGCACCCACGTGGGCAAGGTCCTGCTCCTGGCTCCCCGGACGACCTGAGGACGCGCGCGCACCAGGACGACCTGAGGACGCGCCCACCAGGCCCGCCTGAACACGCGCAAGGGCCCGGCACACACCAGGTGTGCCGGGCCCTTGAACGACTGCTGGCAGTCTCGAAGTCCTACAGGTAGGGCCCCGACCGGACGGCGTGTCCCCGGCCGTGGTCGTCGTCATCGTCTACCGGCGCACCCGGAGGCAGCGCACGCCGCATCTGCTCCAGTTGGGCGCGGGCGGCCATCTGCTGGGCGAACAGCGCCGTCTGGATCCCGTGGAAGAGGCCTTCGAGCCAGCCCACCAACTGGGCCTGCGCGATCCGCAGTTCCGCCTCGGACGGAATCGCCTCGTCGGTGAACGGCAGCGAGAGCCGCTCCAGTTCCTCGACCAGTTCGGGCGCGAGCCCGTCCTCCAACTCCTTCACGGAGCTCGCGTGGATGTCCTTGAGCCTGACCCGGCTCGCCTCGTCGAGGGGAGCCGCGCGTACTTCCTCCAGGAGCTGCTTGATCATGCTGCCGATGCGCATGACCTTCGCAGGCTGCTCGACCATTTCCGTCAACGGGACCTCGCGGGATTCGTCGTCACCCTGAGCGCCGCCGAGTGCCATCCCGTCCTGTCCCACGATGAGGACCTGGGGAGTCTCCTGCGACCGTTCATTCCTCGGCATCTCCATGCCGCCATTCTCTCGCACACGTGCCTCATCACACGGTGTGCCCCTGGAGAAGGGTGATCCACCCTTCTCCAGGGGCACAGGACGGCAACGACCGATCAGGGACTGATCAAGGAGCGATCAGAGACCGATCAGGCGGCTTCGCGGCGGGCCAGGGCCCCGCGCGAGCGGGTCACCAGGGCCGCGAGGAGCGCGGCGCCCAGCGGTACCAGGATCAGCATCGCGCCGAGCGTCTCCCAGGGGACGACGATCGGGACGTACGGGGCTTCCATCGAGCCGCCCCAGCCCTGGTCGAGGGACTCCTGGTAGAACCGCAGCTCCTGGCGCTCCTCGGAGAGCCGGAGCCCCATCGCCGGCAGCACACCGGCCGCCGATCCGAGGATCACGCCCATCGCGGCGACCACCCCGCACTGGAAGCCGCTGAGCGTGCGGCGGACCCGCGGGGGCGCGCCGACGGCGGAGAGCGTCTTCAGGTCGGCCTCGGCATCCGCCTGGGCGAGACCCGTGGCGATACCGGCGGCGCCGATGGTGACGAGGCCGGCGAAGACGGTCAGCGCCAGGAGCACGATGCTGGTGTTGCTGACGAATCCTTCCTCCACGTGCAGCCCGACATCGCTGCCGATCTTGGCGAGCTCCCCGTCGAGCTTCTGGCGCTGCTCGGCGCTGGGCACCGCGTCGGTGGTGAAGAACGAGCCGAACGGCACCGCGGCGAAGCCGGCGGCCTTGGCGGCCTCGGGGCTGATGAGCGCCCGCACGCCGTAGGCGTTCTGCCCGGTCACGAGGTGGGCGGGGAGGTTCTTGACCTCGCCGGGGAGCGGCTTGCGCTCCTGATCGGCCTCGTTCGCCTTCTTGTTGTCGGCGATCACCCTGATGGCGATCTTGTCGCCCTTGTCGATCGGCGCCTTGGCGAAGGAGACGATCTTCCCCTCGGCGAGGGCCTTCTCCGCGCCCGCGTCCTTGATCCCGAGGACCTTCAGGACCGAGGCGTCACCGACCACCAGGCCACCCTCGACGTAGGCGCCGCCGGGCAGGTCACCACCGCTGTTCTCCGTGCAGCGCCAGTCCTTGGCGAGCTTCCGCTTCTGCTCCTTGGAGAACTTCTCCGAGGGGTCCGAACCGTCTTCGGAGGACGCCCACAGCGGGCACTCGTTGGCCTTCGGGATCACCAGCTCGAAGCGGCCGCAGCCTGCGGCCTCGCTGTACGGGGCACAGCCCGGCTTGCCGACCACGATGCGCTGGAGGTCCGCGCGGGTGTCGACGGGCAGCAGCCGCTGGATGGCGTCACGCACCTGCGGAACGTCCCGGCCGGCCTCCTCCATCACGAGCGCGGCGACCGCGCCGTGCGGCAGCTTCGCCTCGTAGCCCGCCGCGTCCTGGGCCTCGCGGCTGGCCGCGTAGGTGGAGACGGCGACCGTTCCGGCGACCGCGGCGAGCACGGCGGCGACGGCGGGTGCCGTACGGCCCCGGTTGCGCACCGCGTCCCGCAGGGCGAGGCGCGGCGAGAGCGGCAGCCAGCGGCCCGTGCGGCCGAAGAGGCCCACCAGGGCCGGGGTCATGGCGACCACGCCCAGCTCGGCGAGGGCGCTGCCGCCCGCGACGATGATGAACTGGTCGGAGATCACCGAGCCGTACAGCGCGAGCGCGCCGCCGAGGAGCAGGGCGCCCAGACCGATGAGCGGCAGGACGCGGCTGCCGCGGCGGACACCACGACGGCCGGTGAGCGAGGCGAGGACGGTCTGCCGGGACGCGGTGACGGCCGGGACGATCGCGGCCAGCAGGCCGGTCAGCACGGCGATGAGCGCGATGCCCAGCAGTTCCAGCGGGCGGACGTCGAAGGAGCCGAACCGCTGGCCCATGGCCTGTTCGAGGAACGGCTGCAGCGCGAACGTCAGGATCAGCCCGAGGACGGTGCCTATGACGGCCGCCGCGACGCCGATGACGAGGCCGCCGCTCAGCACGATGGCGCGGATGTGGTGACGGTCGCCGCCGTTGGCACCGACGAGCCCGAGCTGACGGCGCGAGCGGCGGGCGCCCACGGCGAACGCGGGCCCGGCCAGCAGGCAGATCTCCAGCATCGCGAGGCCGACGACTGTACCCGCCGCGGCGAGCGCGGCGGCCTTGGCGGCCGCACTGTCCTCGAAGGTGCCCCAGCCGTCCTTCTGGTAGAGCGGGACATCGGCGTTGGCGGGCGGGTCAAGGAGCACCGCGCGCGAGACGACGGCAACGCCCTTGGTGTTGATCTGCTGGACGGTGTTCCACGTGAAACCACCGGGAGCCTTCACCAGATACGTGACGGAGGCGTTGCCCGTGTCCAGCCCGCTCGCCGCGACGACCTTGGCGTACCCGTCGAGGAACGCGCCCGGCAGGGCGTTGATCTGGTCGGCCTTCAGGCTGTTGGGGAGCTCGTACGAGCCCACGATCCGGAACGTCCGGTTGTCTCCGCGTGCGGAGAGGGTGGAGCCGATGCCGAGCCCGCTGGTCTCCAGGAAGTGCGTGGTCGCGGCGACCTCGTCGGCCTTCTCCGGGAAGCGGCCGTCCTGGAGGCTCATGATCCCCCGGGCGATCGGGTCGGCGGCCTTCAGCTCACGGACATCGCTCTGGAGCAGCCCGTGAACGGTGGTCAGCTTGGCGCTGCCGGAGCTGTCGGTCAGGACCGTGGCGCCGGCCGGGAAGGTCTTGGTGACGTCGGTCGGACCGCTCGGCCAGGGCTCGTCCTCGTAGTCCTTGGCCGGCACGTTCGTGTCGCCCTTCGGATCCTGGAAGATCGGCACACCTTCGACCTGGGCATCGGAGAAGCGTGCGTCGGCCGCGCCGATCTCCCGGCTCAGGGTCTCCTCGGTGGAGAGCTCCGAGCTGCGCAGGGTCAGGTCGGCGGCGCTGACGCCGAGGATGGGCAGGGCGATCATCGCGAGGACGAGGAAGCTGCGTCCCTTGGAGCGCCAGGCGTCACGGCGCGCGATGCGGATCGCGGCGCGCCAGGAGTGGAGCCACTTGTTCACCGTTCGGCCGCCTGGCCGGAGAGGAGCGAGTCGGCCTCGCTGCGCACGGTCTGGTCGACGACGGCGCCGTCCCGCAGGAAGACGACCCGGTCGGCCCAGGCGGCGAACCGCGGCTCGTGGGTGACCAGGACGCCCGCGGCCCCGGCGTCGCAGCGCGAGCGCAGCAGGGCGAGGACGGACTCGCCGGTCTCGGAGTCCAGGGCGCCGGTGGGCTCGTCCGCGAGGACCAGGCGCCGGTCGCCGACGAGGGCGCGGGCGATGGCCACGCGCTGCTGCTGGCCGCCGGACATCTCGTCGGGGAAACGGTCGGCGAGGTGGCCGAGGTCCATCTCCTCCAGCGCGGCCAGCGCCTCGACGCGGGCCTTGCGGGCGGCGACACCGTCGAGCTCGCGGGGCAGGGCGACGTTCTCGGCGGCGGTGAGCGCCGGGATGAGGTTGTAGTCCTGGAAGACGTACCCGATGCTGCGGCGGCGCAGGGCCGCGAGGGCCTTGCGGTCGGCGGTGGTGATGTCGGTGTTCTCGACGATCACCCGGCCGGAGGTGGGGTTGTCGAGGCCGCCCGCGATGGTGAGCAGGGTCGACTTGCCGGAGCCGGACGGGCCCATGACGGCGACGAGTTCACCCGGGTAGACGGCGAGGTCGATGCCGCGCAGGGCGTGCACCTCGGTGGCGCCGGAGCCGTGAACGCGGGTCAGGTTCTGGAGTTGCAGCACGGGCTGCGCTGTGGACATGGAGGGGTCCCCCTTGGGCGTACGGAAGCGGTGGGGCGTCGCGTACGGAGCGGATGGAGAGGTGGTGATGGTGCGGGTGCGGCGCCGGATCGTGCGGGACTGGCGCCGTGGGTCGTGTGGGTGGCGCGGGACCGGGGGCCGGGTGGCCGCGGGGTCAGCGCAGCCGCGCCGGGTGGTGCGTCTCGTCGGCGGCCGATGAGGCCGCCTCGGGAGGCCGGGGGTCCCCCGCGCCGACGGCGGACGTCGAGAGCCGGATCAGCCGGGCCTCGCAGTGATCCAGCCAGCGGGCCTCGGCCTCGGTCTGGAAGATCAGCTGCTCCAGGACGAGGAGCCAGGCCACGTCGTCGCGTTCCCGGGACTCGCCCGTCTCGAGCGCGGTGAGCGCCTGCGCCTTGAGCCGGGTGTAGTCCTGCATCGCCTTCACGGTGTGCCGGCGCTGCGACTGGATGACGGCCCGGATGTCGACCCCGGGCGCTCCGACGGCCATGGCGAGCTTGATGGCGAGCTCGTCACGGGCCGGGCTGGTGCGGTCCACGGGCTTCTCGAACCACTTCCGCAGCTCTTCGCGACCGCCGTCGGTGATCGCGTAGAGCGCGTGGCCGGCCTCGTCCTCGCCGTCCTGGGCGACCATGCCGTCCCGTTCGAGACGGTTCAGGGTCGTGTAGACCTGGCCGACGTTGAGCGGCCAGGTGGAGCCCGTGCGGGACTCGAACTCCGTACGGAGCTGCGAGCCGTAGCGAGGCCCGCGTTCGAGGAGGGCGAGAAGCCCGTGGCGGATCGACATACTCAGTATGTATACCGGGTATGCCGACGCGGACAAGCGACCTGAGACGGAGCTTCCGCGTCCGTCTCAAGGGGGACACGCGGGGTCCCGCGGGGGATCGGACCTCTCAGCGGCGCCGCATCCGGAGGCCGAGGAAACCGATCCCGAGCCCCATCAGGGCGAGCCCGGCGCCCAGCGTGGCCACGGGAATCTGCCGGTCAGAGGCGGTAGGTACGGGCTGGTTGCCGAGCCGGGGGGCGGCGGCGGGCACGGTCGCGGGCGGCGAAGCGGAATCCGTGCGGTCCGTCTCCGGTACGGGTTCGAGGCCCTCGTCCGCGGCGTCCGCCTCCTCGCGCGGCTCCTCCGGGGGCTCCTCGGCTGTTTCGGATTTGGTACGAGACGGGTCCGCGGACGGGTCGGCCGACGCGTCGGTGGATCCCTCCGTGTCACTCGGCTTCGGCTTCGAGGGGGGCCGGCCGGGCCGCTCGCGACCCTCCCCTGCGGGCCGCCCGGCCAGCGAGCCGGACGGGGTGGGCCCGGGTGCCGCGGTGGCCGACGCGGACGGGGACGCCGACGCCGAGGGCGCGGCGGGCGGGCGGGAGGCGCCGGGGGTGGGCCCGGGGCGCCCCGTCGGGGCGGAGGGGGCGGCGGAGCCGGCCGGGGAACGGGAGGGCGTGGCCGGCGCGGTGGACTTCGCCGACTTCGCCGACGTCGACGAGTTCGCCGACGTCGACGAGTTCGATGGCCCGGCAGTCCTGGGCGCAGCCGTCGAGCGCGCCCAACCCACCGAGCCCGCCGCCGAACCCACCGAGCCCGCCGGAGTCGAACCCGCCGAAGCCGAGCCCGCCGGAGCGGGTCCTGGGCGCTCGTACCCGTACGCCACCGGTGCGGCGCCGATCAGCAGCCAGCACGCCACCACAGGGCCGAGCGCCCGCCACCGCAGTGCCCGCGTCCGCGTGCCGCGGAGTCCTGGAATCACCGGGTGACCCCCTCCCGTACCGAGCCGCCGAGGTATCCAACTCAGCGTCACATGACGGGACAATTCCGGCATCCGGGCGCCCGCGCGCGGATGAACCCGAGACGGGGACGGACGACCCCGAGGAGGGGACGGACTACTGCCCCGGGTTGCCCGTGGAGATCTCCAGGGTGAACTCGGCGTCGCTCTTCGACGCGTCCCCACCCGCCGGCGGGTACTGGCTGAGCACCGTGCCCTCGCCGTACGTCGCCTCGTCCACCGGGGTCTGCTTCGTCACCTTCCACCCGGCGGCCTGGATGCAGTCCTTCACCGACTGGATGTTCTTGTACGTGAAGTCCGGGATCTCGAACTTCTCCGGGTCGTCGCTCGACTCCCTCGGCTCGGTGCACTTCTTCACGTCGATGGTCTTCGTCAGGTCAGGACCCTTGTGCCCCGGTGCGACCGACTGGCTCTGGCTGGGGTCGCCACCCGCGTTGTCGTTCGGGTCGTCGTCCTTGTTGAGGTTGATCACGGTGATGACTCCGCCGATCACCAGCAGCGCGGCGACGGCCGCGCCCACGATCATCGGCGTGTTCCGCCGGGACCCGCCCGCGGTACCGGAGGGGGTGCCGCCGGACGTCGGGGGCTGCGGCGACATCGTGTACGGGCCAGGGGCCGGCGTCTGGTACACCGGGGCCGGCGGCGGGGTCGGCGCCTGCTGCGGGTACCCGTAGGAGGGTGCGGGCGCCGGCGTCGGCGGACCGTACGGACCGGGCTGCGGGGCCGGCGCGGGCGTCGGCTGCTGGTACGGGTACTGGACCCCGTGCGTCGAGGGCGGCGGCGTCTGGCCGACCGGCGGGAAGACCGCCGAGCCCACGCCCGCGCCGCTGCTGACCGGACCGCCGGCCACGATCACCGGCGCGCCCGTCTGGCCCGCCGAGAGGACGCGCAGGCACTCGTCCTGCATCGCGGCGGCGCTCGGGAAACGCTCGTTCGGGTTCTTCTTCAGCGCGCGGGCGACGAGCGCGTCCATCGCCGGGGTCACCGAGCGGTTGATGGACGACGGGGCGACCGGCTCCTCCTGCACATGCGCGTACGCGATGGCCAACGGCGAGTCCGCGTCGAACGGCAGACGGCCCGTGAGCAGCTGGAACAGCATGATGCCGACCGAGTACAGGTCGGAGCGGGCGTCCACCGCGCGGCCGAGGGCCTGCTCGGGGGAGAGGTACTGCGGCGTGCCGACGACCATGCCCGTCTGCGTCATCGAGGTGACACCGGACTGCATGGCGCGCGCGATGCCGAAGTCCATCACCTTGACCACGCCGCGCTTGGTCATCATCACGTTGCCGGGCTTGATGTCCCGGTGGACCAGGCCCATTTCGTGGCTGGTGTCCAGGGCGGCGAGGACGTCCGCCGTCACCTTGAGCGCCTTGTCGGCGGGCATCGCGCCGAACTGCCGCACGTCGGAGGCCAGGGCCGAGCCGAGTGGCTGGCCCTCGACGTACTCCATGACGATGTACGGCATGACCGAGCCGTCGAGGGTGTCCTCGCCGGTGTCGAAGACCGAGACGATGTTCGTGTGCGAAAGCTTCGCGACCGCCTGCGCCTCGCGCCGGAACCGCTCGCGGAACGACTGTTCCCGGCCGAGTTCCGTGTGCAGGGTTTTGATGGCGACCTGCCGGTCCAGCGCGCTGTCGTACGCGAGGTAGACGGAGGCCATGCCGCCCTCGCCGAGCAGGTCGCGAAGCTGGTACCGGCCGTTCGCTACCGAACCGCCCGCATAGCGGCCCTGGGCGCCGTCCTGGCTCATTCGTGCTCCCCCTACGCGCGCGCGTGGCGGCGCTGATCGTGAATTTCCTGGCCAAGTCTGCCCGAGGGCACCGACACGTCAAGCCGGGTGCCCGTTCCGTGACCCTCCGCGCAAGAAGCGTCTCGGAAGCGTTACACGATCCGGCCGGAATTTGCATCGGTGTACACGCGGGAGGTTGGATGGCCGGTCCACTCGGACCGTGGTGTCGGACGAAGCCTGTAGCGTGACGACGGAACGGCTCCACATGACTGACAGACGACGGCGAGGACTGATGGCACCCGAATCCGAAGCAGGCGGCGGCGGCCTGTCGGGCGCCGCCGCGGAGTCCTGGGGCGTCGGCGGAGTGGTCGGTGACGGACGGTACCGGCTGACCCACCGCCTCGGGCGCGGCGGCATGGCCGAGGTGTTCGCCGCCGAGGACGTCCGCCTGGGCCGCACCGTCGCCGTCAAGCTGCTCCGCTCCGACCTCGCCGAGGACCCGGTCTCCAAGGCCCGCTTCACGCGCGAGGCGCAGTCGGTCGCCGGCCTCAACCACCACGCGATCGTCGCGGTGTACGACTCCGGCGAGGACCTCGTCGGAAGCCAGTCCGTGCCGTACATCGTGATGGAGCTGGTCGAGGGCCGCACCATCCGCGACCTGCTGATCAGCGCCGAGGCGCCGGGCCCCGAGCAGGCCCTGATCATCGTCTCCGGTGTCCTGGAGGCGCTCGCCTACTCGCACCAGCACGGCATCGTGCACCGCGACATCAAGCCGGCGAACGTCATCATCACGCACGGCGGCGCGGTGAAGGTCATGGACTTCGGCATCGCCCGCGCCCTGCACGGCGCGCAGTCGACGATGACCCAGACCGGCATGGTCATGGGCACGCCGCAGTACCTCTCCCCCGAGCAGGCCCTCGGCAAGGCCGTGGACCACCGTTCCGACCTGTACGCGACCGGCTGTCTGCTCTACGAACTCCTCGCGCTGCGGCCCCCGTTCACCGGTGAGACCCCGCTCTCGGTGGTCTACCAGCACGTTCAGGACATCCCGGTCCCGCCGTCCGAGGTCACCCACCCCTCGCCGCCGGAGCTCGACGGGCTCGTGATGCGCTCGCTGGCGAAGGACCCGGACGACCGGTTCCAGAGTGCCGAGGAGATGCGCGGGCTCATCCAGTACGGCCTGCAGATGCTCCAGCAGGCGGGCGCTCACACGGGCACGTGGAACACCGGCCCCGTGGAGATGCACGAGGGCGGTCACACCCCGGTCGGCGGCGTCGCGGCGACGACGGCGATGGGGCACCCGATGCACCACGAGACCGCGCAGCGCCCGCTCCTGCCCCCGATGAACCCGGACGACGGCGGATACGACGGTGGCCACGGCGGCTACGGTCACGGCCGCCAGAGCGGTGGGAAGGGCGGCCGCGGCAAGGTGCTGCTGTTCCTGTCGCTCGCGCTGATCGCGATCGTGGCGGGTGTCGTGTACGCGCTGGACAAGGCCGGTCAGGCGGACAGCGACAAGCCGACGACGCCGATCACCCAGTCGCCGACCCCGTCCGCGGAGTCGCCGACGCCGTCGGAGGAGCAGAGCCAGGACACCCAGGAGCCGGACACGACGTCGAGCGGCGGCAACGAGCAGCCGTGGACGAAGCCTCCGACCACGCCGCACACGACGCCGCCGACGACGCCCCAGACGACCCCGCCGACCACCCAGCCGACGCCGACGGACGACGGTTCGGACGACGGCGGCAACACGGGCGACCCGACGGGCGAGCCGACCGGCACGCCGTCCGGCGACCCCACGGACCCGCCGGACAACACCGTCCAGGGGAACACCGGGCAGCCCGCGACCCGCGGCGGCACGGGCTTGACCCCGTAGGGCAACCGGCTCCACCCCGTAGGGCAATGGGGCTCCACCCCGTAGCTCAGGCCGGAGTCACCCCGCGAACGCGTCGCGTACCGCCTCGTACTCGCGGGTCCACCACACCGCCAGGGCCGACACCGCAGGAAACTGTGGGTCGGCCCTTCGGTCGTGGAGCTGGTAGCGCCAGCGCAGTATCCAGAAGTCGTTGAGCCGCTCCCACCACACCCGGTGCACCGCCGACGCCAGCTCCGCCGCGTCCGCGCCGGCCGCCCGCCGGTAGGCCCGCGCGTACGCCCGTACCTTCCCGAGGGCCAGTTCGCCCGCCGGTCGTACGAAGAAGATGGCGGCGGCCCTGACGGCCTCCTCCGCCCGGGGCTGGACGCCGAGGCGGTCCCAGTCGACGATCGCGGCCGGTTCGGCGCCCCGGTAGAGCAGGTTCAGCGGGTGGAAGTCGCCGTGCACCCAGCCGGCCGAGGCGGCGGGCGGTGGCCGGCGGTGGGCGTGCTCGGCGAGCAGCCCCCGGCGTTCGCGCAGCCGGTGCTCGGCGAGCGCGTCGAAGCCGGTGCGGGGCCGGTGGGTGCGGGCGAGGCGCAGGAGTTCGTCGATGACTCGGAGGGTGTCCTCGGGGCGGGCGCTCTCGTGCCCGGCGCCGGGCGGCGGCGACTCCATCACCTGTTCCAGGCAGGTGTGGACGTGCCCGAGGAGCGCGCCGAGGCGCCGTGAACCGCCCGTGGAGAGCTGGGCGCCGTCGCGGTGGCGGCCGTCGATCCAGGGGTGCAGGGCGTAGCAGCGGCCTCCGATGACGGCGACCGTGCGGCCGGCGGAGTCGGCGAGCGGCGGGGCGACGGGCAGGCCGAGGGCGTGCAGGCGCTGGGTCGCGCGGTGCTGGCGGCTGATGGTGTCCCGGTCGGCGGTCGGGGCGTCGAGGTGCTGCTTGAGGAAGTAGGCGCCGCGGGTGGTGAAGAGGCGGTAGCCCCGGTTGAGCAGGCCCTGGGTGACGGGCTCGCAGGAGAGCGGCTCACCGGCCTCGCGGTAGCGCCGCAGCAGGGCACCGACGGGCGGAACGGGCGTGGCGGCGCCGCGGGGGGCGAGCACGGTGCCGCTACCACGCAGGGCGAGCGATGCGTCGCTACCACGCAGGGCGAGGGCTGCGTCGCTGCCACGTAGGCCGAGCTCTGTGTCGCTGCCACGCCAGGCGGGCACGGTGTCGCTGCCATGGGAAGCAAGCACGGCGTCACCGCCACGCCAGGGGGGCGCCGCGTCGCCGCCGCGTGGGGCGAGCACGGAGTGGCTGCCGCGCGGGGCGAGCGGGACGGCGCCGACCGGCTGAGCCGGCGTGGAGACGCCGACGGGCTGAGCGAGCGTGGAGGCGCTGACGGGCTGAGCGAGCGTGGAGGCGCCGAGGGGCGGAGTGAACGTAGAAGCGCCGAGGGGCGGAGCGAGTGTTTCAGATGAGCGCGGCACCCCCCAGATGTTAGATCACGCTACGTGCTGGAGATGTCGCTCCGTGGTGTAGTCCAGCTGGTGCACGGTCACGAACTGCGGCTCGATGCGCATGTAGACCGGCTCGAAGGGGTCGCCGTCCACCACCTCCGGGCTCGCGCCGAACTCGGCGAGCTGCTCCTCGGTCGGTTCGACGACCTCGGCGTATCCCGTGAACTGCACGGACCACAGGTTCTCCGCGCCGGAGTTGAAGTTGTCCGCGCCGTACGCCACGACGCTGCCCGCGCAGGCCCGGTGGTAGCCGAGGCCGCGGTGCATGCGGATCAGGACGCAGCCGTCGGCCACGATGTGCCGGGCGGGGGCGACGAACGGCATCGCGCGCATGCTCGTCGCCACTCGGCCGTACGAGACGCGGTTCAGCAGCTCGATGGCGCGGATCTCCTCGGTGGACATGGCTTCCACTCTCCGCCACCGGCACCGCACGGGGGAAGGGGCGCCTGCCCCGGTTCACCGGGGACGTAGGTCCCGAATCGGGGCCCGCACCGGGTCAGGCCGAACGGGTGACCCCGCAAGGGGGGCCACCGACGCTCTCAGCGCCGTTCGGCCTGCATGCGGGCCACGTACGCCGCGGCCTGCGAGCGGCGCTCCATGCCCAGCTTCGACAGCAGGCTGGAGACGTAGTTCTTGATGGTCTTCTCCGCCAGGTGGAGCCGTTCGCCGATGGCCCGGTTGGTCAGGCCCTCGCCGATCAGATCCAGGATCTTGCGCTCCTGTTCCGTCAGATTGGCGAGCTTGTCGTCACCCTTGGGGTTGTTTCCGTCCCGCAGTCGTTCCAGGACGCGGGCGGTCGCGACCGGATCGAGCAGGGACTTGCCCGCCGCCACGTCCCGTACCGCCGAAAGCAGCTCGTTCCCGCGAATGGCCTTGAGGACATAACCCGAGGCCCCGGCCATGATCGCGTCGAAGAGTGCCTCGTCGTCGGCGTACGAGGTGAGCATCAGGCACTTGATGTCCTCGTTCTGCGAACGCACCTCGCGGCAGACCTCGACGCCGCTGCCGTCCGGCAGCCGCACGTCGAGCACGGCCACGTCGGGCCGGGTCGCGGGGATCCTGACGAGGGCGTCAGCCGCCGTGCCCGCCTCCCCGACCACCTCGATGTCGTCCTCCACGGAGAGCAGCTCGTGGACGCCGCGCCGGACGACTTCGTGGTCGTCCAGCAGAAATACCCGGATTTTTCCATCTTCGCGCACGCACTCAGTCTCACATATTGGCTCTTCCCGTGCCCGGGGTGTGCGGGATAACGTGCCGGTGTTCCGGCGGCCTGCGAGGCTGTTGCCAGCGCGCTGACCAGCTACTGTTCCCACATTTCTCGATTTACTTGGAAATCCAAGCAAAATCGCAGGTCAAATGGGGTTTCGCAGTAATGCGAAGCAGTGGGTAACGTGCCTATGACAGGGCGCTCGCCGGGGCACCTGTCACGCCTGACCCGGCCGAGTCGCACCCACCCCGTGCGCGCGTCCGGACAAGGCGAGCCGCACTGGCCTTTCCCGGCAACCCCGGGGGCCGGACCGACGGAGGAGTACGCACGTGACCGTGGAGAGCACTGCCGCGCGCAAGACGACGCGACGCAGCAGCGGCACCAAGCGCACGGCCGGCGCCAGCGCCGCCGCGAGCGCCAAGAAGTCCCAGACTTCCGAGCCCGAGCTCGTACAGCTGCTGACGCCCGAAGGGGAGCGAGTCCAGCACCCCGAGTACGACATCGACCTGAGCGCCGACGAGCTGCGCGGCCTCTACCGCGACATGGTGCTCACCCGCCGCTTCGACGCCGAGGCCACCGCCCTGCAGCGCCAGGGCGAGCTGGGCCTGTGGGCCTCGCTGCTCGGCCAGGAGGCCGCGCAGATCGGCTCCGGCCGGGCTCTCCGCGACGACGACTACGTCTTCCCGACCTATCGGGAGCACGGTGTCGCCTGGTGCCGCGGGGTCGACCCGACGAACCTGCTCGGCATGTTCCGCGGTGTGAACCACGGTGGCTGGGACCCCAACACCAACAACTTCCACCTGTACACGATCGTCATCGGCTCGCAGACCCTGCACGCCACCGGCTACGCCATGGGCGTCGCCAAGGACGGCGCGGACTCTGCCGTGATCGCGTACTTCGGTGACGGCGCCTCCAGTCAGGGAGACGTCGCCGAGTCCTTCACCTTCTCCGCGGTCTACAACGCGCCGGTCGTGTTCTTCTGCCAGAACAACCAGTGGGCGATCTCCGAGCCCACCGAGAAGCAGACCCGTGTGCCGCTCTACCAGCGCGCGCAGGGCTTCGGCTTCCCCGGCGTCCGGGTCGACGGCAACGACGTCCTCGCCTGCCTGGCGGTCACCCGCTCGGCTCTCGAGCGCGCCCGCCGGGGCGAGGGCCCGACCCTCGTCGAGGCGTTCACGTACCGCATGGGCGCTCACACCACGTCCGACGACCCGACCAAGTACCGCGCCGACGAGGAGCGCGAGGCCTGGGAGGCGAAGGACCCGATCCTGCGGCTCAAGACCTACCTGGAGCGCGAGGGTCACGCCGACGCGGCCTTCTTCGAGGCCCTGGAGACGGAGAGCGAGACGCTCGGCAAGCGCGTCCGCGAGGGCGTCCGCTCGATGCCCGACCCGGACCACATGGCGATCTTCGAGAATGTCTACGCCGACGGCCACGCGCTCGTCGACGAGGAGCGCGCACAGTTCGCCGCCTACCAGGCGTCGTTCGCGGACGGAGGGGCCGAGTAATCATGGCTGTTCAGAAGCTTCCCCTGGCCAAGGCGATCAACGAATCGCTCCGCACGGCCCTGGAGAACGACCCCAAGGTCCTCATCATGGGCGAGGACGTCGGCAAGCTCGGCGGTGTCTTCCGGGTCACCGACGGTCTGCAGAAGGACTTCGGCGAGGACCGGGTCATCGACACCCCGCTCGCCGAGTCCGGCATCGTCGGCACCGCGATCGGTCTGGCCCTGCGCGGCTACCGGCCCGTCGTCGAGATCCAGTTCGACGGTTTCGTCTTCCCCGCGTACGACCAGATCGTCACGCAGCTCGCCAAGATGCACGCCCGCGCGCTCGGCAAGATCAAGCTGCCGGTCGTCATCCGGATCCCGTACGGCGGTGGCATCGGCGCCGTCGAGCACCACTCGGAGTCCCCCGAGGCGCTCTTCGCGCACGTCCCCGGCCTCAAGGTCGTCTCGCCGTCCACGTCGTCGGACGCGTACTGGATGCTCCAGCAGGCCATCCAGAGCGACGACCCGGTCATCTTCTTCGAGCCCAAGCGCCGTTACTGGGACAAGAGCGAGGTCGACACCGAGGCGATCCCGGGCGAGCTGCACAAGGCCCGGGTCGCCCGCGAGGGCACGGACCTCACGCTCGTCGCGTACGGCCCGATGGTGAAGGTCTGCCTGGAGGCCGCCGCGGCCGCCCAGGAGGAGGGCAAGTCGGTGGAGGTCCTGGACCTGCGCTCGATGTCCCCGATCGACTTCGACACCATCCAGGCCTCGGTCGAGAAGACCCGCCGCCTGGTCGTGGTCCACGAGGCCCCGGTCTTCTACGGAGCCGGCGCGGAGATCGCCGCCCGGATCACCGAGCGCTGCTTCTACCACCTGGAGGCCCCCGTCCTGCGGGTCGGCGGCTACCACGCGCCGTATCCGCCGGCGCGCCTGGAGGAGGAGTACCTCCCGGGTCTGGACCGCGTGCTCGACGCCGTCGACCGCTCGCTGGCGTACTGACGGGCTGTGAGGAGAGCATCGTGACGATCCGCGAATTCAAGATGCCCGACGTGGGCGAAGGTCTCACCGAGGCCGAGATCCTCAAGTGGTACGTCCAGCCGGGTGACACGGTCGCCGACGGTCAGGTCGTGTGCGAGGTCGAGACGGCGAAGGCGGCCGTCGAGCTGCCGATCCCGTTCGACGGCACGGTCCACGAACTGCGCTTCCCCGAGGGCACGACGGTCGACGTCGGCCAGGTCATCATCTCGGTGAACGTGGGTGGAGAGGCGCCTGCCGCTGCCCCGGTGGCGGCTCCCGTAGTGGAGGCGCCCGCCGAGGACGACGAGCCGCAGGGCCGCCAGCCGGTCCTGGTCGGTTACGGCGTGGCCGCGAGCTCGACCAAGCGCCGGGCGCGCAAGGGCGCGGGCGTGCCCGCGCAGGCCGCCGCCGCGATCCAGGGCGAGCTCAACGGGCACGGCGGCGCCACCGCGACCGCCACCCGCCCGCTGGCCAAGCCCCCGGTGCGCAAGCTGGCCAAGGACCTGGGCGTGGACCTGGCGACGGTCACCCCGACCGGCCCGGACGGGATCATCACCCGCGAGGACGTCCACTCGGCGGCCGCTCCGGCAGCGGTCCCGGCGGCTCCCGCGGCTCCGGCCGTGGCCCCGGTCCCGGCTCCGGCGGTCCAGACCCCGGCGGTCGTGGCGGCGCCGACTCCCGCGGCCGTGCCCGTCGCGGCGGGCGCACGGGAGACGCGTACCCCCATCAAGGGCGTACGGAAGGCCACGGCGGCGGCGATGGTCGGCTCGGCCTTCACCGCGCCGCACGTCACCGAGTTCGTGACCTTCGACATCACGCGCACCATGAAGCTGGTCGAGGAGCTCAAGTCCGACAAGGACATGGCGGGCCTGCGAGTCAACCCGCTGCTCCTCATCGCCAAGGCCGTCCTGGTCGCCGCCCGGCGCAACCCGGAGATCAACACGGCCTGGGACGAGGCGAACCAGGAGATCGTGCTCAAGCACTACGTCAACCTGGGCATCGCCGCGGCCACCCCGCGCGGTCTGATCGTGCCGAACATCAAGGACGCGCACGCCCAGACCCTGCCCGAGCTGTCGACGTCCCTGAGCGAGCTGGTCGCCACCGCCCGCGAAGGCAAGACGACCCCGGCGGCCATGCAGGGCGGCACGTTCACCATCACCAACGTCGGCGTCTTCGGCGTCGACACCGGTACGCCCATCCTGAACCCGGGTGAGTCCGCGATCCTCGCGGTCGGCGCGATCAAGCTCCAGCCCTGGGTCCACAAGGGCAAGGTGAAGCCGCGTCAGGTCACCACGCTGGCCCTCTCCTTCGACCACCGCCTGGTCGACGGCGAGCTGGGCTCCAAGTTCCTCGCGGATGTCGCGGCGATCCTGGAGCAGCCGAAGCGGCTCATCACCTGGGCGTAAGAGTCCAGTTGGGATGTTTCACGTGAAACGCCCGGCCGGGGGACGGCATCGTCCCCGGCCGGGCGTTTCGTGTTGAGCCGACCCCGACGTGCGTGGTCCTCACGGCTACCTGCCGATCGGCGGCCGACGGCTGCAAGGGCACTGATCGCCTCCGCGCCGTCGCAGCGCCGGACAGGCCCGTCCGCATCGCGGACGGGCCTGCCTGTTGCACCCCTGTTGTATCTATGCTGTGCGCATGCCCTCAGCGCCTCCCGCGGCCGACCGCGTCTACATGCACGTCAAGCAGGCCGTCCTCGACCGCCGCTACGAGGGAGGGACGCTGCTCACCGAGGGCGAACTCGCCCAGGCCGTCGGGGTCTCCCGCACCCCCGTACGGGAAGCGCTGCTGAAGCTGGAGATGGAAGGGCTGCTCAAGCTCTACCCCAAGAAGGGCGCCCTCGTCCTCGCGGTCTCCGCGCAGGAGATCGCCGACGTCGTCGAGACCCGGCTGCTCGTCGAGGAGTTCGCCGTCCGCCGGGCCGTCCCCGCCTCCGCCGCGCTCGTCGAGCGGCTCGAAGAGCTCCTGGAGGAGCAGAAGCGGCGCGCCGAGGCCGGCGACCTCGCCGAGGTCGCCGTCACCGACCGCTGCTTCCACGCCGAGATCGTCAAGCACGCCGGCAACCAGATCCTCGCCCGCCTCTACGACCAGCTGCGCGACCGTCAGCTGCGGATGGGCGTCGCCGTCATGCAGTCCCAGCCCGACCGGATCGCCAAGAACATCGCCGAGCACGCCGAGATCCTGGAGCGGATCAAGGCCGGTGACACGGAGGGCGCGGCCCACTGCGTCCGCCAGCACCTGAGCTGGGTCAAGGTCCTGGTCCGGGGTGAGGCGAGGTGAGCCGCGACGGATACGGTTCCGCCGTCACCCTCCCCGGCGACCCGCCCGGCGGCCGCCGCGCCGCCCTCGTCTGGGGCGTCGGCGTCGGCGTCTACTTCGTCGCCGTCATCTTCCGTACGTCCCTGGGCGTCGCCGGACTCGACGCCGCCGACCGCTTCGACGTCAACGCCTCCGCGCTCTCCACCTTCTCCATACTCCAACTGCTCGTCTACGCGGGCATGCAGATACCCGTCGGCCTGATGGTCGACCGGCTCGGCACCAAGAAGGTGCTGACCATCGGTGTCGTGCTCTTCACCGTCGGCCAGCTGGGCTTCGCGCTCGCCCCCTCGTACGGCACCGCGCTCGCCGCCCGCGCCCTGCTCGGCTGCGGAGACGCGATGACCTTCATCAGCGTGCTGCGGCTCGGCACCCGCTGGTTCCCCGCCCGGCGCGGCCCGCTCATCGCCCAGGTCGCCGCGCTCTTCGGGATGGCAGGCAACCTCGTCTCGACGATCTTCATCGCCCGCGCCCTGCACGACCTCGGCTGGACGACCACCTTCCTCGGCAGCTCGATCGCGGGCGTCGTCGTCCTCGTCCTGCTGCTGCTCTTCCTCAAGGACCACCCCGAGGGCCACGAACCGCCGCCCGCGGCGCACGCCGGAGCCGCGTTCGTCCGCCGCCAGATCACCGAGTCCTGGCGGGAGCCCGGCACCCGGCTCGGCATGTGGGTGCACTTCACGACCCAGTTCCCGGCGATGGTGTTCCTGCTGCTGTGGGGCCTGCCGTTCCTGGTCGAGGCCCAGGGCCTCTCCCGGGGCGTCGCCGGGGAGCTGCTGACGCTCGTCGTGCTCTCCAACATGGTGGTGGGCCTCGCGTACGGCCAGATCATCGCCCGGCACCACACCGCTCGCGCCCCGCTCGCCCTCGGCACGGTCGCGGCGACCGCGCTGCTGTGGGGCGCCACCCTCGCGTACCCCGCCGACCGGGCGCCGATGTGGCTCCTGATCACCCTCTGCGCGGTCCTCGGCGCCTGCGGGCCCGCCTCGATGATCGGCTTCGACTTCGCCCGCCCCGCGAACCCGCCGGAGCGTCAGGGAACGGCCTCAGGAATCGTCAACATGGGTGGTTTCACCGCCTCGATGACGACGCTGCTCGCGGTCGGCGTCCTCCTAGACGCCACCGGCGACAACTACCGGATCGCCTTCGCGTCGGTCTTCGTCCTGGAGGCGCTGGGCGTCGTACAGATCCTGCGGCTGAAGTCCCGTACGGCACGGCGGGAGAAGGAACGCCTGGTGGCGAGCCGCGTCGAGGCCGTCCACGTACCGGCGTAGAACCGCGTCCTACCGGAGCCGTACGTCAGGGAGTCACGGCGAAGTTGTCCATGATCGCCTGGCCGAGCTCCGTGTCGCCCTCGATCTTGATCCGGTCGGCGACGGCCGCCGGGCGAACCCTGCCGCAGGCGAGGCGTACGTACGTCTCCCAGTCCAGCGCCAGCGTCACCGCGGGACCGAGCGACGGCGCGCCGTCGACCGAGCCGCGGCCCGCCGCGTCCACCCGGACCGTCCGCAGGAACTCCACCGGGCCGTGCACGTCGACGACGACCGCCGAGTTCGGGGGCGCGCCCGCGTCCTTCGCGACGACCTTGGCCAGCGCCAGGAGCAGGTTGTCCCGGACCACGAGCGCGCCGGGGGAGTCGAGGTTGCCCGGCCGGCCGAGGGTGGCCCGCAGGTCCTGCTCGTGCACCCAGACGTCGAAGGCGCGCATCCGGTAGGCCACTTCGAGGGTCTGCTCGGCGCCGAGGGGGGCGCGGATCAGGTGGTCGGGCTTCCGGTTCTCGTTGCGGAGCTGGCGGGCGCGGCGGATCAGGATGTACTCGAGCTCGGAGGTCATCTCGGGGCCGGTGTGGTGCCGGCGCACATCGACCTGCATCTCCATGTAGCGGGAGAACTCACCGCGTACGTGGTAGAGATCGCGGGGCAGCGAGTGGATGGGGCGGGGGTCGCCCAGCATCTCGCACTCCATGCCGATCACATGGGACACGATGTCGCGCACCGACCAGCCCGGGCACGGTGTCGCGCGGTTCCATTCGCCTTCCACGAGCGGCTGCACCAACTCGGCTATCGCTTCGATGGAGTGGGTCCAGGCGTCGGCGTAGGTCTGGAGGCTGGGATGGACGGTCACGGGACCCCTCGGCGGTTCTGCGGTGCACGGGCTGACGATCGAGCGGACAGGCGGGCTGGAGACAAGACTGCGTGGGAGGCTCGGACGCTAAGTTACGCTGCCCGAAGGCACCCCGGCAGTGCTTTCGTGTGACGATCGTAGGCCTGTGTTGACGGTTCGAATGCCAGGACGGTGGTAGTGTGCGCGCCTCCCTCATCCAGATCGCAGTAGACCCGGACGAACCGGTCGTTTCGCGCCGTGCGCGGGTGGCCGAGCTGGTACGCGCGGAGCGCGGCGCCGCGGATCTCGTGGTCCTGCCGGAGCTGTGGCCGATGGGCGCGTTCGCGTACGAGTCCTTCGCGGCGGAGTCGGAACCGCTGCGCGGCCCCACGTACGAGGCGATGGCGGCGGCCGCGCGGGACGCGGGGGTCTGGCTGCACGCGGGCTCGATCGTGGAGGCGGCGGCCGGCGCGCTCTACAACACCTCGCTGGTGATCACCCCGGCCGGTGACCTGGCAGCGAGCTACCGCAAGATCCACCGCTTCGGCTTCGACAAGGGCGAGGCCGTGATGATGGCGGCGGGCGAGGAACTGGTGACGTTCACCGTCCCGGACGCGGACCGTGACCCGGCCCTTACGGTCGGCGTGGCCACCTGCTACGACCTGCGCTTCCCGGAGCTGTTCCGGGGCCTGGTGGACGCGGGCGCCCAGGCCTTCGTCGTCCCGGCGGGCTGGCCGGCCCGCCGCCGCGCCCACTGGACGCTGCTCGCGCAGGCGCGGGCGGTCGAGAACCAGGCG
Source organism: Streptomyces sp. NPDC058579 (assembly GCF_042718575.1). NCBI lineage: Bacteria > Bacillati > Actinomycetota > Actinomycetes > Kitasatosporales > Streptomycetaceae > Streptomyces > Streptomyces sp. NPDC058579. The sequence continues at coordinate 313,286 of NZ_JBHXPI010000001.1, read as the reverse complement.
TACATGCTGGCCTGCGGCACGGCCGGCACCCACGCGGGCGTGGAACAGGCGGGCCACTCGATCGTCGTCGACCCCTGGGGCGAGGTCCTCGCGGAGGCGGGCCCGGACGAGGAGATCCTGCGCGTGGAGCTGGACGTGGCGCGGGTGACGACGACGAGGGAACAGTTCCCGGCACTGAAGGACAGGGTGCTGGGGCGCTAGGGCCTTTTGTTTGGGTCAGGCCCTAGTCCTCGCGCTCCCGCTCGGCCATCCGGATCACGCACACCGCGACGGCGATGAGGAGCGCCGTGTCGGTGTCCTCGCGGACGACGTTCACGGCGTACGTGTCGCGGACGCGGAACCACTGCCGGGAGATGTGGGCGAGGAGCTCGCCGTCGTACTCGACGGTGAACTCCCGGTCCAGGATCCGACCGCTGACGTCCAGCTCGGTGCCTTCGACGAGGGTGACCCGGTAGTGGTTGCGGAGCAGCGAGAGCCGCTTCCTGCGGATGGTGGCGAGCGGCCGCTCGTCCCGCTCGATGGTCATCGCGTCCCGCAGGCTGAACATCTTCTGCCGCAGCGTGACCAGGACCTGCCCGAGCGGATCCTTCAGCTCCAGGGTGTCCCGCAGCCGCAGGGCCTTGCCGTCGACGAGGAAGGCGTGCCGACCGCGCTCGTCCTCGATCCAGTAGTCGTCGCCGATCGCGAAGATTTTGTCCCGTACGAGATATTTCATGCCGGGATGCGTGCCCAATTCAGAGGCGCTTCACTCCGTCCCGCCCCTAGCGTGGGGCGCCATGAGCAACATATGGGTGGGGCGGAAGGTGCGCCTGCGGGGCGTCGAGGCGGACGACTGGGAAGGCTTCCGCGCGCTGGCCGAGGACACCGTCGACGTACGCAACGCGGACCTCGTCGAGCCGCCGCGCTCGGCGGAGGGCTTCCGCGCCTGGACCGCCGAACGAGCCGGCCGCGCACCGGGCGGCGAGGCCTTCCGGCTGGTCGTCGAAACCCTGACCGACCAGACCTTCGCGGGCTCGGTGACGGTCGGCGACACCGACACCCGCGCGGGGCGCTTCAAGACGGGCATCGAGATCACCCGCGCACAACGCGGCAAGGGCTACGCCAGGGAAGCCGTCGAGCTGACCCTCACGTACATGTTCGCCGAGCGCCGCTTCAACAAGTGCGAGGTCGAGATCCACGCCTTCAACGACGCCTCACTCGCCCTCCACCGCTCCCTCGGCTTCATCGAGGAGGGCCGCCTCCGCCAGCACGAATTCTTCGCGGGCGCCTACCACGACCTCGTCCTGATGGGCCTCACCGCCGACGAACACTGGGCCACTCACCCCCGCCCGCCGGTGCGCTCGTAGGTCCTGGATTTCTGTGAATAGACAACAGAGCACCGAACTCTTGGCCACACTGAGTGTGTGCACCAAGACACGATCTGTGATCTGTACCTCCGGCTGTCTCTCGACAGGGACGGCAAGACCGCACTCGAACGGCAGGAAGCCGAATGCCGTGCCTGGGCCGAACGCAACGGCCTGACCGTCCGCAAGGTCCACATGGACAGAGGGCGCTCCGGCTACAAGAGCGTTGAACGCAAAGCCTTCGACGCCGCGTTGGCGGCGGTCACGGCGGGCGTCGTCGGTACCTTGGTCGTCTGGAAACTTGACCGTCTGTCCCGCAGGGGCATCGGACAGGTGGGCAAGGTGCTGGACGAGATCGAGAAGGCGGGAGGCCGTCTGGTCTCAGTCGTAGACGGTCTTGACACCTCGAACGACTCGGCGCGCATGGCCGTCGCCATGCTCGCTGAGCTCGCCCGGTCCGAGTCGAAGAATCTCGGCACGCGTGTCGGGCACGCGAAGCGCTTCCTGCGCAGCAAGGGCCAGTGGATCGGCGGACAGCCTCCGTATGGGCTGCTCATCGACCCGAAGAGCAAGAAGCTCGTTCATGACCTGGAGCACGCCGTCTACGCCCGCCTGATCGCGGATGAAGCGCTCGCCGGGACATCGTTGGTCAAGATCGCCCGACTCCTCAACGAGTACGAGATCCTCTCGCCGAGGGGTGGGCAGTGGAACGCGGCCAGCATCATGCAGCTCCTGCGTTCCCCCGCGTTCGCCGGCCTGATGCCGGAGACCGAGACCGTCGAGACGGACGACGGTGAGCGGAAGTACACGGGCAGGGTCTTCCCGTACCGCGACCCCGAGACGCTGGAAGCCGTCGAGATCGGCGAGGGGATCATCGCGGTCGAAGAGCGTGAACAGATCATCCGCACCATGGAGTCCCGAACGTTCGTGCACGCGGGAAGGCGGCGGCCGAAGCCCGAGGGAACGGCGCTGCTCACGGGACTCGTCCATTGCGCGGTTCCTGGCTGCGACCGCCGGATGCACCGTGTGGGCGGCAGCTACCAGTGCATGGCTCGCCGTGCGGGCAACCAGTGCATCGGAGCGTCGGCCTGGGCAGAGGCGGTTGACCAGTACGTGACGGAACAGTTCCTCACCAAGCTCCCGGCGCTCGGACCGGGCGACCCGCTGCTTGTCGCGATCGCAGATCGCTGGGTACGCCGTGTGGCCCCGGAGACCTTCGCGAAACGCGATGCCCTCACTGCCGAAATCCAGGAAGAGGAAGTCCGCCTGGCTGATCTGGAGGATGCGCGCTACGTGCGGGGTGAGTTCAGCGGCGCCGCAGCGGTGGAGCGCTACAACCGGCTCTCGGGACGTCTGAGAGGACGTATCGACGGCCTCCGCGGCTACCTCGACAGGCTCCCCATGCCGTCCGTCGACGTGTCTCCGATGCTCGACGGCATCACCCTTCGCGAGGCGTGGGCTGATGCGACGAACGAAGACCGGCGCGGTCGGTTGTCGCTCGCCATGGACCGAGTCGAAGTGAGCAAGGGAGTGCGTGGACAGCGGATCATTCCCGAACAACGCATCCAGATCCATTGGGCAGAGCCGGCGGGCACCGCCACCGCCACCTGAACCCGCTGGCAAGACCCAGCCGGGCAGCAGCTGACAAGGATCAGCCGCCGACCTGGTGTTCCACGCGGTGGCGGATGTACTCGTCCGGATGGGACCGGGCTGTCGCCACCGCCGCGTCCACCAGGTCGTGCAGCTCCGGCGGGTAGGCCGACTTCCGCAGCGGCAGTCCGGGGAGGAGGCAGCGCCGCACGTCCAGGTCCTCGTTGGCCACGAACTCGCGCAGCGCGGTCTCGTACCAGTCGTCCGAGACCTGATCGGGCTCCGCCCGGCCGACGGAACTGGGGTTCTGTGCCCGCACGTGGGGCATCCGCGGCGGCAGGGCCGACCAGTACCAGGCCCGCGCGGCGCCCGCCCGCTGCGGGTTCGTACCGGTCCGGAGGTATCCGAGGAGGGCGGACTGGACGCGCCCCTGCCCGAACGCGTTCACCGTCGGCTCGACGAACTGGCGGTTGAAGCTCGGGTCGGGGTCGTGGACGGCAGCCTTGATCAGCGCGTCGAAGGCCTCCTCGGAAAGGTTCATGCCACGGAGGCAGGCTTCACGCAGAGCCGTCCGGGCCCGGCGCTCCCAGGCGCGCTGATCACCAGGCTCCTCGTCAGCGGCGATGCCGAGCCCGACGACCCGGGCGACGTCCTCCAGACACCTGGCGAACTGCGCCTGCCCGTCCTCCGTACGGCTAGGCAGCGCCGCGAACGTCTTCACCGGCGGTGCCGTCCCGCCGGCACCGGTCGCGTGTCCCTCCGCAGCCACCCTTGCCCCCTGCCACATGTGCGTGATCCGCCATTCATACCCAGATGGCAAGCTTGAAGCATGAACGATGCCGCCCCGGCGCCCACCCCCGCGCCCCGCCGACGTGCCCGTGTCCGTGCCCCCGAGCTGATCGGCAAGGGCGGCTGGCTCAACACCGGGGGCAAAGAGCTCACCCTCGCCGATCTGCGAGGTAAGTGCGTTGTTGTGGATTTTTGGACCTTCTGCTGCATCAACTGCCTCCACGTCCTCGACGAGCTCCGTGAGTTGGAGGAGAAGCACCGCGACACGCTGGTGATCGTCGGGGTGCACTCGCCGAAGTTCGTGCACGAGGCCGAGCATCAGGCCGTTGTCGATGCCGTCGAGCGGTACGAGGTGCACCACCCCGTGCTCGACGATCCCGAGCTGGCGACCTGGAAGCAGTACGCCGTGCGGGCCTGGCCGACGCTCGTCGTCATCGACCCCGAGGGGTACGTCGTCGCCCAGCACGCGGGTGAGGGGCATGCCAACGCGATCCGGACGCTCGTCGAGGAGCTGGAGGCCGAGCACGCGGCCAAGGGGACGCTGCGGCGCGGAGACGGGCCGTACGTGCCGCCGGAGCCGGTCGCGACCGATCTGCGTTTTCCTGGGAAAGCCGTGCTGCTGGGCAACGGGAACTTTCTTGTCTCCGACACCACCCGGCATCAGCTCGTCGAGCTCGACGCCGACGGGGAGACCGTCGTGCGGCGGATCGGGGACGGGGAGTTCCGGGAGCCGCAGGGGCTCGCGCTGCTGCCCGACGGCAAGGTCGTCGTCGCCGACACCGTGAACCACGCGCTGCGTACGTTCGACCCCGCGACCGGCGCGATCGAGCGGATCGCCGGCACCGGTAAGCAGTGGTGGCAGGGGTCGCCGACCTCCGGGCCCGCCCTCGACGTGGACCTGTCCTCGCCGTGGGACGTCGCCTGGTGGCAGGGCAAGGTGTGGATCGCGATGGCCGGCGTCCACCAGGTGTGGACGTACGACCCGGAGACCGGCACGGTCCAGGTCGCGGCCGGTACGACCAACGAGGGGCTCGTCGACGGGCCCGCCGGCGAGGCCTGGTTCGCGCAGCCCTCGGGGCTCGCGGCCACCGAGGACCGGCTGTGGATCGCCGACTCCGAGACCAGCGCCGTCCGCTGGATCGACACCGACGGCGCCGTCCACACCGCCGTCGGCACCGGACTCTTCGACTTCGGCCACCGCGACGGCGCCGCCGACCAGGCGCTGCTCCAGCACCCGCTCGGCGTGACCGCCCTCCCCGACGGCTCGGTCGCCGTCGCGGACACGTACAACCACGCCCTGCGCCGCTTCGACCCCGCGACCGGCGAGGTCACGACGCTGGCCACCGATCTGCGCGAGCCGAGCGACGCCGTGCTCGTCGGCGACGAGATCGTGGTCGTCGAGTCCGCCCGGCACCGGCTCACCCGGCTGCGGCTGCCCGAGGAGGCCGTCCAGGTCGAGGCGGTCGCCCACCGCACGCAGCGCGAGGCCACCGAGGTCGCCCCGGGCCGCCTCCGGCTCGACGTGGTCTTCCAGGCGCCGACCGGCCAGAAGCTGGACCAGCGCTACGGCCCCTCCACCCGGCTCCTCGTCTCCTCGACCCCGCCCGAGCTGCTGCTCGACGGCGAGGGCACGGGCACCGACCTCTTCCGGGAGCTCGCGCTCAACCCGGCCCTGACCGAGGGCGTCCTGCACGTCTCCGCCATGGCCGCCTCCTGCGACGACGACCCGGCCAACGAGTACCCGGCCTGCCATGTCCACCAGCAGGACTGGGGGGTGCCGGTGAGGCTGACCGAGACCGGTGCCACGAGGCTTCCGCTCATCCTCGCCGGGATGGACGCGTGACCGTCTGCGGCTAGGGCCTCTCGCTAACGCACGAATCCCTGGTTCGTCGACGGGCGTCCCGCCGCCCCGTCCAGGCAACCGGCCACCCACGCCTCCGGGGCGTGGGTGGCCCGCTCGCCGCCCATGCCCATCCGCTCCATCTCCTCGCACTCGCCGTCCCGCATCGGACGGACCTTCGCGATGCGGACGGCCTGCACGTACCCGCCCTCGTAGGCGATGTCCGTGCCCCACGGCGGACGTTCGTTGTAGCGGTCGATCAACCCCCACGCCACCGCCGTGCCGAACAGCGCGAAGGCGACGACGCCCGCGACCAACTTCCCCCGTGACGGCCCCTCTTGGGCCTGCTGACGCTCCATGGGGCAGACGGTGTCAGGTGGGGGCTTTCGCAGATGTTTCCGCGGGCCGCGCGCAGGAGAGTCCGGATCTCATCCCTCCAGGAACGCCACCAGTGCGTTCGCCAGCAGGTACGGGTCTTCCGCGCCGCACAGTTCGCGGGCGCTGTGCATCGAGAGGCAGGCCACGCCGATGTCCACCGTGCTGATGCCGTGGCGGGCCGCCGTGATCGGGCCGATCGTCGTGCCGCACGGCATGTCGTTGTTGGAGACGAAGGTCTGCCAGGGCACGCCCGCCTTCTCGCAGGCCGCCGCCCAGACCGCCCGGCCGCTGCCGTCCGTGGCGTACCGCTGGTTGACGTTGACCTTGAGGATCGGGCCGCCGTTGGGGCGCGGGTGGTGCGTCGGGTCGTGGCGTTCCGCGTAGTTGGGGTGGACGGCGTGGCCGACGTCGGAGGAGAGGCAGATCGAGGCGGCGAAGGCGCGGGCGCGGTCCTCGTAGGCGCCGCCCCGGGCGTAGACCGAACGCTCCAGGACGTTGCCGAGGAGGGGGCCCTGGGCGCCGGTGTCGGCCTCGGAGCCGTTCTCCTCGTGGTCGAAGGCGGCGAGCACCGGGATGTACGGGAGGTCCGCGCGGCCCGCGACGGCGGCCAGGGCGGCGACGCCCGCGTGGACCGAGATCAGGTTGTCCATGCGCGGGCCCGCGACGAGTTCGCGGTCGCGGCCCAGGTAGGACGGGGCCTCGATGGCGTGGACCATCAGGTCCCAGCCGGCGACGTCCTCGGCGTCGACGCCCGCCTCCTCGGCGACGAAGCGGATCAGGTCGCCCTCGTGGACCTCGCCGAGGCCCCAGATCGGCTGCATGTGGCGCTGCCGCTCCAGCTTGAGGCCCTCGTTGGCCTGCCGGTCGAGGTGGATGGCGAGCTGCGGGACGCGGAGCACGGCGCGGTCCACGTTCACCAGGTGGTGGCTGCCGTCCCGCAGGGTGAGCCGGCCCGCGAGGCCGAGGTCGCGGTCGAGCCAGGTGTTGAGGAGCGTCCCGCCGTAGATCTCGACGGAGACCTGGCGCCAGCCGCGCGTACCCATGTCGGGATGCGGCTTCACGCGCAGGTTGGGGGAGTCGGTGTGGGCGCCGACGATCCGGTACGGGGTGTGGGGGGACGCGCCCTCCGGTACGTACCAGGCGATGAGAGCGCCGCCGCGGATCACGTACTTGCCGCCGGTCGTGGCGTCCCACGCGGCGGTCTCCTCGACCTGGCGGAAGCCGGCCTTCTCGAGCCGCTCGGCGGCGTTCGCCACGGCGTGGTACGGCGACGGGGAAGCCGCCAGGAACGTCATGAGGTCGTCAGTATGGCCGCGGTCGAAGCGGGCGGTGCTCGTCATGGGTTCACCTTACGCACGCCCCGGAATACGGCGCCGGGGCCCCGATAGACGGAACGGACCCCTCCTGCGGGGTGACTCGTTCCAGTGGACGGTTGACGCGTTCCAGCGGATGGCTGAATCGTTCCGGCGGAAAGCGGAACGGCCCACTCCCCTCCCCGGGAGCGAGCCGTTCCTCATTGGACGCGGTGCGTGTCTAGGTGACTAGAACGCGGCCTCGTCCAGGTCCATCAGCGAGCCGTCGACCGCCTCGGCGAGCGCGCGCTCGGCGCCCACGCCCGGCAGGACGTTCGCGGCGAAGAACTTCGCGGCCGCGATCTTGCCGGCGTAGAAGGACTGGTCCTTGGCGGAGGCGCCGGCGGCCAGCTTCTCGGCGGCGACGGCCGCGCCCTTCAGGAGCAGGTAGCCGACGACGACGTCGCCCGAGGCCATGAGCAGCCGCGTGGTGTTGAGGCCGACCTTGTAGATGTTCTTGACGTCCTCGCCGGTCGCGGTGAGGTCGGTGAGCATCTTGCCGACGATGCCCTCCAGGTCCACGGCCGCCTTGGCGAGCGAGTCGCGGGCGCCGGCCAGCTCCTCGCCGCCGGTGCCGACCGCGAGGAACTTCTTGATCTCCTCCGCCAGCGTGTTCAGGGACGCGCCCTGGTCGCGGACGATCTTGCGGAAGAAGAAGTCCTGGCCCTGGATGGCCGTGGTGCCCTCGTAGAGGGTGTCGATCTTGGCGTCCCGGATGTACTGCTCGATCGGGTACTCCTGCAGGAAGCCGGAGCCGCCGAAGGTCTGGAGCGACTGCGCGAGCTGCTCGTAGCCCTTCTCGGAGCCGTAGCCCTTCACGATCGGCAGCAGCAGGTCGTTCAGGCCGTGCAGCGCCTTGGCGTCCTCGCCCGCGGCCTCCTTGACCTGGATCTCGTCCTGCACGGTGGCCGTGTGGAGAACGAGGGAGCGCATGCCCTCCGCGTACGCCTTCTGCGTCATCAGCGAGCGGCGGACGTCCGGGTGGTGCGTGATGGTGACCTTGGGGGCGGCCTTGTCCATGAAGTTCGCCAGGTCGGTGCCCTGGACGCGCTCCTTGGCGTACTCCAGGGCGTTGAGGTAGCCCGTGGAGAGGGTGGAGATCGCCTTCGTGCCGACCATCATGCGGGCGAACTCGATGATGAGGAACATCTGGCGGATGCCGTCGTGCTTGTCGCCGATCAGCCAGCCCTTGGCGGGGTGCTGGTCGCCGAAGGTCATCTCGCACGTGTTGGAGGCCTTGAGGCCCATCTTGTGCTCGACGTTCGTCGCGTACGCGCCGTTGCGCTCGCCCAGCTCGCCGGTCTCCCAGTCGAACAGGTACTTCGGCACGAGGAAGAGCGAGAGGCCCTTGGTGCCGGGCCCTGCACCCTCGGGGCGGGCCAGCACGTAGTGGAGGATGTTCTCCGACATGTCGTGCTCACCGGACGTGATGAAGCGCTTGACGCCCTCGATGTGCCAGGAGCCGTCCTCCTGCTGGACCGCCTTCGTACGGCCGGCGCCGACGTCCGAGCCCGCGTCGGGCTCGGTGAGGACCATGGTGGAGCCCCACTGCTTCTCGACGGCGATCTGCGCGACCTTCTTCTGCGCCTCGTTGCCCTCGTTGTGCAGGATGCCGGCGAAGGCCGGGCCGGAGGAGTACATCCACACGGCCGGGTTCGCGCCGAGGATCAGCTCCGCGTAGGCCCAGATCAGGGAGCGCGGGGAGGTCGTGCCGCCGATCTCCTCGGGCAGGCCGAGACGCCAGTACTCGGAGTCCATGAACGCCTGGTACGACTTCTTGAAGCTCGCCGGGACGGGCGCGGTGTTGGTCTCGGGGTCGAAGACCGGCGGGTTCCGGTCGGTGTCGGCGAAGGACTCGGCCAGCTCGTTCTCGGAGAGGCGGGTCAGCTCCTCCAGGACGCTCTTGGCGGTCTCGACGTCCATCTCCTCGAACGGACCGGTGCCGTACACCTTGTCGCGACCGAGGACCTCGAAGAGGTTGAACTCGATGTCGCGGAGATTCGACTTGTAGTGCCCCATGGCGACGGCTCCGTAAGGATCGGGGAGGCAGGTTCCTCGTACACGTGCGGCGAGTACCAGCTAGTAGCTAATGCTCTCTCCGATGATGCTACCCACCGGTAATAAGAAGCAACCCCTATCCGGTCATCTGTGACGACAATCGCTACGGCCCCCACTCGCTAGGCTGTGCGCCATGTACGGCTACGAGCAGAATCCGGGTGCCCAGCAGCAGTACGCCCCGCCGCCGCAGCAGCCGATGGCGGGAGGCATGCCGGGCATGCAGGGCGGGATGCCCGGGATGCAGGGACAGGGGTACGGCCAGCAGGCACCCCTGTACCCCGAGCCGTCCCCGCCGTCCCTCGCCGACGCCGTACGGGCCTTCACGACCGGCTCCCTGTCCGCCGAGGACTTCCAGCAGATCTTCGCGGGCTCGAAGGTCTACTGCCCGCGCGGCGACAACCCCGGCTTCCTGGCCCTGCACAACACCCAGCAGCCGGTCATCCCCATGTTCACGTCGCTCAAGGAGCTGCGGCGGTACGCGGGCAAGGAGTCGAAGTACTTCGTCATCACCGGCGCCGAGGTGATCGACCTGCTCCCGACCGGCTACGGCTTCGTCCTCGACATGGAGGGCGACCACCGGATGGTCTTCGACGCCAAGGCCGTGGAGCAGATGGTCGACTTCGCGATGCGGCGGATGTACGGCTGATTCGACCGCGACGTGTGGGGCCTGGTCGATGGCTGATCGCTACGCCGGTTCCGCAGGTTCTGCTTGTTCCACTCGTTCCACCCGTTCCGCCGGGGCGTGCCGCTGCGTGCGCCACGCGAACGCGCACCAGCCCGCGGCGGCGAGCAGCGCCAGCCCGGCCCCCGCGGCCAGCTCCGCCGGCTCCGGCCGGAAGCCGAGCGCCAGCCGGGTGCCCAGGAAGACCAGGACGAAGCCGATCCGGCCGGGGGCGTAGAGCGGGAACCGCGCGGCCGCGCCGCGCAGCAGTCCGGCCGCGGCCAGCCCGGCGGCCCCGCAGACGGCGAGCAGTGCCCAGGGGGAGCCGGGCGCGGCGGCCGGGATGCCGTATTCGGGCGGGCCCCACCGGAAGGTGGCGGCGAACCAGCCCAGGGCCAGTCCGCAGACGGTGACCACGACCGCCGCGAACACGTGCTTCCACCAGGGGCCGGACCGCGGGGCGGCCGACTCGTCGTCGTTGCCGTCGACGTTGAAGAGTTCCATCACGCACGGTAGGACGCGCTGTTGGGCTCCTGGGTTGGGGCTGGAGCCGTCCGGTTAGACCTTCGTAATGTCCTGAAGTCCTTATGTCTTTCGGGCCCCGGGAATGTCCCGGTGGCCCTTCCTGTTCTGCCGGTGTGGCAGAAAGTTCGAGTTTCAACTAAACTCGACGCAGAAGGAGGTTCCGACCATGCCTGCAGTGACTGTGGAGAACCCGTTGACGCTCCCGCGCGTCGCCGCCCCCGCCGACGCCGTCTCCCGCCCCGTGCTCGCCGTGACCACGGCCCCGTCCGGCTTCGAGGGCGAGGGGTTCCCGGTGCGCCGCGCGTTCGCCGGGATCAACTACCAGTACCTCGACCCGTTCATCATGATGGACCAGATGGGAGAGGTGGAGTACGCCCCCGGTGAGCCCAAGGGCACGCCGTGGCACCCCCACCGCGGCTTCGAGACGGTCACGTACATCATCGACGGGATCTTCGACCACCAGGACTCCAACGGCGGTGGCGGCACCATCACCAACGGCGACACCCAGTGGATGACCGCCGGCTCCGGACTGCTCCACATCGAGGCCCCGCCGGAGGCGCTCGTCGTGTCCGGCGGCCTCTTCCACGGCCTCCAGCTGTGGGTGAACCTGCCGGCCTCCGACAAGATGATGGCCCCGCGCTACCAGGACATCCGCGGCGGCCAGGTGCAGCTGCTGACCTCCCCCGACGGCGGCGCGCTGCTCCGCGTCATCGCGGGCGAGCTCGACGGCCACGCCGGCCCCGGCATCACCCACACCCCGATCACGATGATCCACGCGACCGTCCGGCCGGGCGCCGAGGTGACCCTGCCGTGGCGCGAGGACTTCAACGGCCTCGTCTACGTCCTGGCCGGCCGCGGCTCCGTCGGTACGGAGCGCAGGCCCGTCCACATGGGCCAGACCGCGGTCTTCGGCAAGGGCGGCGCGCTCACGGTCCGGGCGGACGAGACGCAGGACGGGCACACGCCCGACCTGGAGGTCGTCGTCCTCGGCGGCCAGCCGATCCGCGAGCCGATGGCGCACTACGGCCCGTTCGTCATGAACACCCAGGCCGAACTCCGCCAGGCCTTCGAGGACTTCCAGGCGGGCCGCCTCGGCACGATCCCTGCGGTGCACGGGATGGGCGAGTAGGAGCGGTTGTACGCCTTACGGGTCGGGGTCGGGCGCTTGCCCGGCCCCGTACTCGTACGCGCTCTGACGGAGCGTCACTCGTCCGGCCCGTAGCGCAGGACGACGCGCCGAGTGGCGTGGTCCGGTGGACGGGTGCAGACGCAGGGCCCCCAGAGGCCGCTCCTTCCCGAACCCGCTCGGCGGACCGCCGCCTGGTGTGCCGTGCTGCTGCTGGTCGCGGGGGTCGTGGCCGTCGGGATCTGGCTGTGCGTCGTGTTCCAGACGGCCGTCACGCCCGTCCTGCTCGCGATCCTCGGTACCGCGCTGCTCGGGCCGCTCTACCGGCGCCTGCTGCGGATGAAGGTGCAACAGTCGCTCGCCGCCGGGCTCACGGTCCTCGCCGTCCTCGCCTTCGTCGGCGGCGCGACGTACATCGTGGTCGCCGCGCTCATCGAGACCGGCGACCAGATCATCGCCTCGCTGCGGCAGGCGGCCCTCGACATCGCCGACCACCTGGGCGCGGCCGGGACCTCGATCGACGACCTTGCCAAGAACGCGAAGTCGCTGCTGCAGAAGTTCGGCGGGACCGCCGCGTCCGGGGTGATCTCCGGGATCAGCATCGTGGGCCAGGTAGCCGCCATGGCCGTGCTCGCCCTGCTGCTGATCTTCTTCTTCCTCCGTGACTCGCACAAGGCCGCCGGCGCCCTGCGCTCGTTCGCCCCGGGCTCGACCGGCGACATGCTGGAGGCCATGGGGCGCCGCGCCTTCGAGGCCGTCGAGGGCTTCATGCGCGGGACGACCCTCGTCGCCCTCGTCGATGCCGTCCTCATCACCATCGGGCTGCTGATCCTGCGGGTCCCCGGGGCCGTGGGCCTGGGCGCGCTCGTCTTCGTGACCGCGTACATCCCGTACCTCGGCGCCTTCCTCTCCGGGGCCATCGCCGTTCTCGTGGCCCTCGCGGACCGGGGCTTCGTCATCGCGCTCTGGGTCCTGGGCGTGGTCCTTGCCGTCCAGGTCATCGAGGGCAACGTCCTCCAGCCCGCGATCCAGAGCCGTACCGTCCAGATGCACCCGGCCGTCGTCATGCTCGCGATCACCGCGGGGGCGTCGGTCGCCGGGATCCTGGGCATGCTGCTCGCAGTACCGGTCACGGCGGCCGCCTTCGGGGTGATCGGCGAGCTGCGGGGCCGGTACGAGACGCCGCAGGCAGGGTGACGTACGTGTGGCTGCGTCACTCCATCGGCTAGCTGCGTCGCTACATCGGCGCCGGCATTCCGCCCCGCTCGAAGGACGCGAGCATCTGCTCCAGGGCCGCCTGGTCCGGGCCCACGAACGGGTCGGCGTCGGGCGCCATCGTGATCGTCTCGACCATCAGGTCCGTCATCCGTACGGCCGGCGGCAGGTGCGTGGAGAGCACGATCTCCGGGTTCATGTCCCGTAGCGGCTGGATCGTCGCCCGGTACTTCGCCGCGTCCACGATGTGTATCCACGGGCTGTCCACGGTCGCCCAGAGCAGCTGCGTCCGGCGCAGTTCCTCCGGCTTGAGGTCGTTGGCGTGCCCGCTCTCGGCGAGTTCGGCGGTCGGCATGGGCCCGCCGAAGCAGTCGGAACTGAAGCAGATCCGGGTCTTCTCGTCGTAGAAGCCGACGGTCGCCGCGTTGTCGAAGAGCGGCGGCCTGAAGGCGTCGAGGATGCGGTCGCCGACGTCCATGGACTGGCCGGGGTTGAGGAAGTACACGCGGTCCATCGGCAGCGGACGTTCGCAGGTCATGATCCCGGCGCCGGCGAAGGTGGTCACGACCTTCGCCCGCGGCGCGGCGTCCAGCAGGTCGAAGATGCCGCCCGTGTGGTCGCGGTCGGGGTGCGTGAGCCAGATCCAGCGGACGTCGGCGGGGTCGACGACCGAGCCGAGGGTTTCGACGAAGTCCCGGTCGGAGAGGGAGAGCCCGGTGTCGACGACGACCGGTTCCGTGGCGGTGAGGACGTACGCGTTGACGGGTATGTGGCCGATCCCCGGCGCTTCGAGGCTGTCGGCCAGGACGGTGGTGTCGCTTCCGACCTTGTGGGTGTCCATGGGGTGCTCCGTGGTCCCCCCGGGCGGCGGGCGTACGCCACCAGTCTCGCGCGCACGCCGACACCCCGCGCGTCGGCTTACCGAGGCTTCTCTTTACCGAGGCTTCTCCGCGGGTTGCCGAGGCTTCTCCGCTTACCGAGGCTTCTCCGCGGGCGGCTCGTTCAGCTCGAACCAGATCGACTTGCCCTCGCCCTGCGGATCCACCCCCCACGCGTGCGCCAGCATCTCCATCAGCACCAGGCCGCGCCCCGAGGACGCCATCTCCCCCGGGTGCCGCTTGTGCGGCAGCTCGTCGCTGGCGTCGGCGACCTCCACCCGCATCCGCCGCTTGGAGGCGTCGTCGCAGGTCACCTCGGCGACCAGGAGCGCGTCGCCGTCGGTGTGGATGAGGACGTTGGTGACCATCTCGGAGACCATCAGGACCGCCGAGTCGATCTGGTCCTCGTCCGTCCAGTCGTGCAGCAGCTGGCGCATGTGCTGGCGGGCCGCCGCGATCCGCTCCGGCTCCGCCTGCGCGATGGTCATCATCGTGCGGCGCGGGGCCTGGCGGGCGGTCGGGCCCTGGCGGGAGAGGAGCAGGACCGCGATGTCGTCCTCGCGGCGGTCGGCGAGCGGGCCGGTGGTGTGGTGCGAGCCGGGGCCGTGGACGGCCTCCACGAGGCTGTCGGCGAGCTCTTCGAGCGATTCGCCGTCGTGCCCTTCGAGCAGCGTACGGATGCGTTCCCAGCCGCTGTCGAGGTCGTGGCCGCCGGTCTCCAGGAGCCCGTCGGTGCACATCATCAGGGTCTCGCCGGGCTCCAGGGTGAACCGGGTCGTCGGGTAGTCGGTGTCGGGGTCGATGCCGAGGGGAAGCCCGCCGGCGGTGGGGCGCAGGAGAACCGTTCCGTCGGTCATCCGGACCGCCGGGTCGGGGTGCCCGGCGCGGGCGAGGTCGACGACGCCGGTGACCGGGTCGATCTCCAGGTAGAGGCAGGTGGCGAAGCGCGGCCCGTTGTCGAGAAGCCCGGGCCCGCTGCCGCCACCATCCGCCCCGCCCTCGCCCCGGCGCTCCCGGCTCTCCGGCGCTCCCGGGCTCTCCCCGTTGGTGATCCCGTACAGGAACCGCGATGCGCGGGAGAGGACGGCGTCGGGTCGGTGGCCCTCGGAGGCGTACGCGCGCAGGGCGATCCGCAGCTGGCCCATCAGCCCGGCGGCGCGTACGTCGTGGCCCTGGACGTCGCCGATGACGAGCGCGATCCGGCCGCCGGGCAGCTGGATCATGTCGTACCAGTCGCCGCCGACCTGGAGCCCGCCGCCGGTCGGCACGTACCGGGCGGCGACGTGCAGGCCCGGGATGCCGGGGCCGAGGACGGGCATCATCGTGCGCTGGAGGCCCAGCGACAGCTCGCGCTCGGACTCGGCGACGCCCGCCCGGGCGAGGGCCTGGGCGAGCATGCGGGCGACGGTGGTGAGGACGGAGCGTTCGTCGGGGGTGAAGCCGACGGGGTGCTTGAAGGCGGCCATCCAGGCGCCCATGGTGCGGCCCGCGACGATGAGGGGGAGGTAGGCCCAGGACTGCCTGCCGAATCGTTGCGCCAGGGGCCAGGTCACCGGGAAGCGCCGCAGGTACTCCTCCGGTGTCGGGAGGTAGATCGCCCGCCCGGTCCGTACGACCTCGGCGGCCGGGTAGTCGGTGTCGAGGGACATCGAGGTGAAGGGGCCCTCGTCGCCGACGTTGTGCCCGTGGTGGCCGATGATCGTCAGCCGTTCGCCGGCGACGCCGAAGACGGCGAGCCCGTCGGGCGAGAAGCCCGGCATGGAGAGGGAGGCGGCGACCCGCAGCACCTCGGCGGTGGACCGGGCCTCGGCGAGCGCGCGTCCGGCGTCGAGGAGGAAGGCCTCGCGGGAGCGGCGCCAGTCGCCGGTGATGGGGGTGCGGGCGGCGGTGCCGGGCTGCGGTTCGGCGACTTCCTGGAGGGTGCCGACGAGCTGGTAGTCCTCGCCCTCGATGAGCGGCTTCGACCGGCTCCGTACGGTACGGATCACCCGTCCGTGGCCGTCCATGATCCGCAGCCGGGCCTCGGCGAGGGTCCCTTCGGCGACGGCGAGGTTCACGACCCCGTCGATCTCGTTCCAGTCGACGGGATGAAACCGGGAGCGTACGGCCGCTTCGGTGAGCTGGACCGGTTCGGCGGGCAGCCCGAGCAGCCGGGCCGCCTCGGCGTCGAGGGTGACGATCCCGGATGCGTTGTCCCAGCGCCACAGGCCGGTCGCGATCGCGGCCAGGACGTCCTCGGTGCGCATTGCCCCACTTTATGAATATCGGACAGAAGGTCGCCACTGAGCGTATTCGAAATGCGATCTTGGGTCGCCCGGTAGGCTGGGCGGGGTCTGCCGCCATGCCATGCCATGTCACGTCACGGCGGCACACCCCCTTGGTTCCCGTAGATCCCGAAGACTGGATGAACGACGATGCATCGGTACAGGTCCCACACCTGCGGCGAGCTCCGCGCCTCTGACGTCGGCACCGACGTCCGGCTGAGCGGCTGGCTGCACAATCGGCGCGACCTGGGCGGCATCCTCTTCATCGATATCCGCGACCACTACGGCATCACGCAGCTCGTCGCCCGGCCGGGCACGGCCGCGGCCGAGGTGCTCGACAAGCTGACGAAGGAGACCGTCGTCCGCGTGGACGGCAAGGTCGTCTCGCGCGGCGCGGACAACGTCAACGCGGAGCTGCCGACCGGCGAGATCGAGATCGAGGCCGCCGAGGTCGAGGTCCTGGGCGCGGCGAAGCAGATCCCGTTCACCGTCAACACGGACGACGGCGTGAACGAGGAGCGGCGCCTGGAGTACCGCTTCCTCGACCTGCGCCGCGAGCGCATGCACCGCAACATCATGCTGCGGTCGGCCGTCATCGCCTCCATCCGTTCGAAGATGGTGGCCCTCGGCTTCAACGAGATGGCGACCCCGATCCTCGCCGCGACCTCCCCCGAGGGCGCCCGCGACTTCGTCGTGCCGTCCCGTCTGAACCCGGGCAAGTTCTACGCCCTCCCCCAGGCGCCGCAGCAGTTCAAGCAGCTGCTGATGATCTCCGGCTTCGACCGCTACTTCCAGATCGCGCCGTGCTTCCGTGACGAGGACGCCCGCGCGGACCGTTCGCCGGGCGAGTTCTACCAGCTCGACGTCGAGATGAGCTTCGTCGAGCAGGAGGACGTCTTCCAGCCGATCGAGAAGCTGATGACGGAGATCTTCGAGGAGTTCGGCGGCGGCCGCCACGTCACCTCGCCCTTCCCGCGGATCCCGTTCCGCGAGTCGATGCTCAAGTACGGCAACGACAAGCCTGACCTGCGTACGGCCCTGGAGCTCGTCGACATCTCGGACGTCTTCGAGGCGTCGGAGTTCAAGGCCTTCGCGGGCAAGCACGTGCGTGCGCTCGCCGTCCCGAACACGGGCGACCAGCCGCGCAAGTTCTTCGACGCGCTGGGCGACTTCGCGGTCTCCCTGGGCGCGAAGGGCCTGGCGTGGGTGCGCGTCGGCGAAGGCAACGCGCTGACGGGCCCGATCGCCAAGTTCCTCACCGAGGAGAACATCAAGGTCCTCACGGAGCGCCTCGGCCTGGAGCCGGGTCACGCGATCTTCTTCGGCGCGGGCGAGTTCGACGAGGTCTCCAAGATCATGGGCCCGGTCCGGGTCGAGGCCGCGAAGCGCGCCGGCCAGTTCGAGGAGAACGTCTTCCGCTTCGCGTGGATCGTGGACTTCCCGATGTACGAGCGGGACGAGGAGACCGGCAAGATCGACTTCTCGCACAACCCGTTCTCGATGCCGCAGGGCGGCCTGGAGGCCCTGGAGACCCAGGACCCGCTGGACGTCCTCGGCTGGCAGTACGACATCGTCTGCAACGGCATCGAGCTCTCCTCGGGCGCGATCCGGAACCACGAGCCCGAGATCATGTTCAAGGCCTTCGAGATCGCGGGCTACTCCCGCGAGACGGTCGAGCACGAGTTCGCGGGCATGCTCCGCGCCTTCGAGTTCGGCGCCCCGCCGCACGGCGGCATCGCCCCGGGCGTGGACCGCATCGTGATGCTCCTGGCCGACGAGCCGAACATCCGCGAGACCATCGCCTTCCCCCTGAACGGCAACGCCCAGGACCTCCTGATGGGCGCCCCCACGGAACTCGACGAGTCCCGCCTGCGCGAGCTGAACATCCAGCTCCGCAAGCCGGTGGAGTCGAAGGTCGTGGACGCCCCCGCCACCACGGACCGCCCGATCACGGACGCGGTCCACCCGGACGCGGCGCGGTAATAAGCGGTCGTCCATCGGACGAATGAAGGGCCTGGGATCCACGGATCCCAGGCCCTTCGGCATGTCGGCGTGCGGACTACTACTCGTCCGCGAAGATCTCCTCGGCGGACGACACGGTAAGGGCGCGCACGAGCCAGCTGCGCAGCAGGTCGGGGTCGTCACAGCCGTTGACGCGGTCGCGGACGTCGTCGGGAACGTCGAGGCCGCGCTGCTCCAGGACCAGCAGTATGGCGGCGGCACTGGCCTGGGCTCGGCCTTCGGCCTGGCCCTCGGCTCGGCCCTCGGCCTGGCCTTCGGCTCGGCCCTCTGCGCGGCCCTCGTCTCGGATTTCCTCGGAGAGGTACGACTTGTAGAAGGAGAGGTCCACGGCCACCAGAGTCCTCCAGAGGTCTTGGGCCGTGCGCTTGCTCAGCCCCTGTGCGGTGAATTCGATGATCGGGTCGGCGACGTTCTCGGGAACGTCCCGCAGCGCGGTGGACAGTGCCTTCAGTATGGCACCGATGTCCGGATCGCCCGCGTGCGTGATGGCCGACAGGGTGGCCAGTGCCAGATCCTCGCCGGCCTTGACCGGGTCGGTGATGACGGGCATGTTGTGCGGTCCCACGACGATCGGCTGGACGCTGAGGGTGGGCATATAGGCGGGTCCGCTGGCGACGGGCCGGGCGGCCCATTCCGCTGTGGCGCGGTCCTGGCAGACGACCAGCAGCGCGGTCGGCAGTCCGTACTTCGTCCACAGGTACGAGACGTAGTACGCCCAGCTCGCCGGCTTGGACGGGTCCTTCTTGCCCTGCGCCTCGATGGCGAGGAGGAGGGAGCCGTCCTTGGCGCTGTCGAGCCGCAGGAGGGTGTCCACGCGGCGCTCGACAGGCCTCGTCTCGGTGAGGTCGTTGGGCAGGACGACCGCCTCGACGGCGGCCGGGAGGGGAAGCTCCAGCACGTCCTTCAGGCGGCTGAAGAGGTGGACGTCGTGCCGGAAGATGTGGTGCATCGCTTCATGCGGTGGGTTGACCACGGGGTTCCTAGGGCTGGGTTTGGTGGCTGGTCAGCTGCGGCAGGCGCCGCAAGTGCCGGGCTCCGGGCCTCGGAACGCGCGGTCGCAGTGCTCGCAGTTGTGGAGTGGGTGTCTGATCACCGGGGGCGTTTCCGGGGCGCGGAACGGTGGCAGGGGTGGCAGCTGTGCGGCGAGGCGGTGTGCGAGGAGCGCGGCTGGGCGGTGCAGGGGCTCTGGTGGGAGGTCGGAGGTCAGGGCGAGGTGGACGGCGCTCGGGGGCACGTGGCGTTCGAGCCAGGCGACGACCCCTGGTGCGAGGTGTTCGGCGTCCGAAGCGGAGAGCAGGAGGCGTGGATCCTGGCGGCGGAGGCCGGCGAGGACGTCGATGGCGGTCCGGAGGAGGTCGGAAGCCGGGTACGCGGGCTGCGGCACGGCGGGGAGGGCGCGGCGCGGGGCCTTGTCCTCCCGGCGGCCGGGTCCCTTCGGCTTCACCGGCTCCGGCTCCGTCTCGGTGTCGCCGCCGGTCCGGCCCGGCTGGTTGCAGGAGACCGTACGGGTGACGATGCGGCCGCTGCTGGTGCGTTCGCACGTACGGCGCAGATAGCCGTGGGCTTCGAGCTCGCGCAGGGCGGCGGCGATCCGGGCCTTGCCTTCCGGGAAACGGGCGGAGAGGGACCGGATGTCGATGGCGGCGCCGCTGGGCAGGGACTGGATGTGGACGCCCAGGCCGATGGCGAGCAACGACAACTCGGCGTGCTGGGCGAGGTGGTTGCCGACCACCGTGAAGCGGGTGGTGTGACGGACGTTGTCGTGGATGACACCGCCGCAGGTTCGCCGCTGGGGGTGGTTCTTCCCGCCGTTACGGGACTGGGCGTGCGGGCGCACGCTAGTGTGCTGGGTATCCATCAGGAAGGTAGTGCTTCCTCGCTGGTAGGCCCTCGCATCGGGATTCGCGGTCCCGGCGAGGGCCGACGCATTTCTGCGGTCGGATGATCTGTCGCGCTGAGCGTAGATCAGGCAACCCGCCTCGAAGCCAGCCAAGTTGGTGTTTTTCACTCGCGTGAGTGATCGTCCCGCGGTGGGCGGGAGGGGTGGGGCTTGGTGACGGTTCTTTCTCTCTCGTCGTTGCTTGGAAAGGCCGTCCGACCCACCGGAGCCCGCGCGCCCGGGCTCCGGTGCGTGAGTCGTTTCCGCTGGTCACGGGTCTCGTAGATCGAGTTCGGCCCATACGGTCTTACGGGGTACGGGCCCGAGGTCGACGCCCCAGCGATCGGCGAGGGCATCGATCAGGAGCAGCCCGCGCCCGGACTCGCCGTCCGGTGACTGGAGTTGCGGGAGGTCGTCTCCCCGGGTGTCCGTGACCTCGATACGGAGGGTGTCCTCTTGGGCGATGAGCGCGAGGCGGAAACTCCGGCCGGCGACGCGGCCGTGGGTGGCGGCGTTCGTCGCGAGCTCCGCGACGAGATGTTCGGCGGTCTCGACGACGCGAGATGACAGCTCCCCCTTGGTCCGCAGCCACTCGACGGCGAGCAGGCGGGCGAGCCGCGCACCGCGTGGTGTGGGGGAGAGCAGGACCCCGAAGTGACGTGATTGGGCGAGGAGTCGGGCGGTCTGATTCTGGTTCACGTCACCGAGCGTGGCGGTCCACGCCGACCGTGAACAGTGATGATGTCGATGCGTAGGGTGACTGTCCGGAGCTTGTCCACTGCTGTCCGGGCTGTCGGGGGGCCTCCGGCGGGTAGAGCCGTTGCGGCACGCAGGACGAGGTGAAGGGTGCGGCATGTCGGTGGATGACGGGGTAGGGCGGCTCAAGGGCGAGGCGGACGAGCCGGGTTGGGACGTGGACCCGGACGACGACTGGGGCGTGGCCGTCGTCGCCACCGTGGGGCGGCAGTTGAGGCTGTGGCGGGAGGCGGCGGGGATGCGGGCCGCCGACTTCGGAGTCGCGGTGGGCTACGGCGAGGACATGATCTACAAGCTGGAGGGCGGGAAGCGGATCCCCCGCCCCGAGTTCCTCGACAAGGCGGACGAGGTGCTGGGGGCGGACGGCATGATCGCGGCGATGAAGGACGACGCGCGGAAGGTCCGGTACCCGAAGAAGGTCCGCGACCTGGCGAAGCTGGAGGCGGGCGCGGTCGAGCTCCAGCTCTACGACCCGCTCAACATCCACGGCCTGTTGCAGACGCCCGAGTACGCGCGCGGACTGCTGTTGATGCGGCGGCCGGCGTACACGCAGGACGAGGTGGAGCGGATGGTGGCCGGTCGCATGGCACGCAAGACCGTGTTCGAACGTGACCCGGCACCCGAACTCGGCTTCGTCCTGGAGGAGTGGACACTCCGACGCCCCTTGGGTGGCCGCGCGTTGCTCCGAGCACAGCTCGAACACCTCCTGGAGGTAGCGCAGTTGCGGAGCGTCGAGCTTCAGGTGATGCCGATGGACCGCGAGGAGCACGCCGGGCTGGCAGGCGGCATCGAGGTACTGAAGTTCGGGGACGGATCGGCGGTCGGCCGCTCCCCGGCTGTGGCCAATGGCCGACCGGTGACCGAGTGGAAGCAGCTCCGTATCCTTGAGCTGCGGTACGGCATCATCCGGGCCCAGGCTCTCACGCCCCGTGAGTCGACCGCCCTCATCGAGCAACTGCTGGGAGAGACATGATCCGCAACACCTCGGCCGGGGACGCGTCCGAACTGGCGTGGTTGAAGAGCAGTTACAGCAGCAGCAGCGAAGGCGACTCCTGCGTCGAGGTCGCCACGACCTCGACAACCGTCCACGTCCGCGACTCCAAGCTCGTCGACAGCCCCCAACTCGCCCTCGCGTCGAGGGCGTGGGCCGGCTTCGTCTCGTACGCGTCCGGAGCCTGACGCCTGACGAGCCGACAGTGCTGGGGGGCAGGCGACTACCCGAATCGGTGCACGACGATTCACCTCTCCAGTCCTCGGTGGAGACTGCGCAATGACTCGGCCGTCCTCCGACCCGTGAGCAACTTGGTGTTGCCGGTGCGGGCACGGATCCGGGACGGAGATTGCTTTCTGAACCTTGGCTCGCCTTCCTTGTTCGGCCGGGCACCCGGACAAGGAACCGTTCGACAACTGGGCGGGCTGACCCGTCCTGGATGAGCTCCCTGTCGTCGGCGTGTGATGCCCCGCCTGCCTGTCGCGCTAGAATTCGGAGCTGTCCTCAAATTCCCGGAAGAAATTCGAGAGGCTGGAGACGGAATCTTTGTCGCAGGACAGGACAATGGAAAGCTTGCTGAGCGTCACGCCCTCGGGTCGCTTCACGTAGGACCATCCCCGGGCTGACCGCCACAGGGACATGAGAAACTCCTTGCGAGCAGTGTCGTCTTCGGAAAGTGCGTGCTCGGCGGATTCGATAATCAGTACGTACCGATCCGACGAGAGCCATCCCAGGTCGCGAAGACAGTCGTGGAAAGCATTCCAGTTCCAGCCGAAATACTTCGGGAACTTCAATTCCTCCTGGAATTTTTCGAATGTCGACACTTCGTCTGGCATCTCTCGTCCGCACAGGCGCGCCACGTAAACGCTGCCCGATGTGGGCAGGAGTTCATCGAGAGGCACGCCGGCGCCCGGCGTGACAATGTGCAGCCAAGGGGCGATGTGAATCGCAGACAACTCTTCCTTCATTGTGCCGCCCATCTGGGACTTTCTCCGACAATGTATGTCTGATAGTGGGTCGGAGTGTAGTACGAGGACCCGTCGCTGCCGAACACCCAGCGTTCGCCACCTGGTACCGGGTTGTCCGGTGACGGGTAGGTGCCATATTCGTTATAGGTGATAGATTTTCCTGATGGTTCGTGTGTGGGGAGTTGATATGCGTTGTGTCTTCCGTCGTTTGCGAAAGGCTCTGTCCACCACTTCGGACCATGAAACCCCGGCCCGCCCCACCATCCGAAGTTGTACTTCTTCACGTCCTGGAGGACTTCCATCGCTTCCTTGGGGATGGAATTGGGAACCCATCCGTGAATCTTGCTTACGTCTCCGAGGGTAGATCCCGGAGTGAAGTCCGGGCAGGGCGACAGCCCCAGCGGGTCGCTCCACGTGTGCGGGTTGTGGACGTACGTCGCCGGGTTGTCCGCCGGGGCGAGGCCCAACGGGTCCTGGCTCAGGTAGCGGGCCGATTCCGGGTCGTAGTAGCGGAAGTGGTTGTAGTGGAGGCCCGATTCCGGGTCGAAGTACTGGCCCGGGAAGCGGAGGGGGGTGTAGGCCGTGGCCGTTCGGTTCCAGGTTGTGGTGCCCCAGAGGGTGGTGCGGGTGTGCCAGGCCAAGGCGCCTGATTCGGCTACGAGTTCCGTCGGGGTGCCGATCAGGTCCGTCACGATGGCGAAGAAGCGGTCCTCGTCCGTGTCCGTGCGGCGTTCTGTCTGGGCCAGGGGGCGGAGGCCCTCGTGGTCCCAGGTGAGGGTGACCTCGTTGTTCGTCGTCTGTTCGCAGAGGGTCGGGCCGTCCCAGGTGAAGTGGGTTGCCTCCCAGGGCGATTGCTTCGATATTCGGCGACCCAGTGGGTCGTACGCGTACCGCCAGAGCGTGCCGTCCGGGGTCGTCACCGACTTGAGGCGGTCTTCCGCGTCCCACTCGTAGCGCCAGGTGTCCGGCTTCCGGGAGAGGCGGGTCTTCTGGCGCAGGACCGTGCGGCCCTGGGCGTCGTGTTCGTAGCGGACCGAGCCCGCGTGGGTGAGGCGGGTGCCCGTGTACGTGCGGCTGCCCGTCGCATCGTGGGACGGGTGGGTGGACGGCCAGGAGGCTTCCGTCTGGTTGCCGGCCTCGTCGTAGGCGTACCGTTCCGACCAGTCCTTCGCGTGTACCGCCGTCACGCGGCCGGCCGCGTCGACGTCGAAGCGGCGCGTGCCCGAGAGCGCGTCCGTGACACCGATCAGGTTGCCGTCCGGGCGGTACGCGTACGACCGGTGCTGGAGGTGGGATTCCCGGGACCTTACGTCCTGGGTCGCCAGCCGGCCCATCTCGTCGAACGACGACGTCAGCGTGACGAAGTCCGCCACCGTGCGGGTCACTTCGCGGCCCGTCGCGTCCCGGCCGAACGTCAGTCGTCGGCCCGAGCTCGTCAGTTCCGTCCTGCGGCCCGCCGCGTCGTACGACCACGAGCTCGTCGAACCGCCGGGGGTCGTCCGGCCCACTCGGCGGCCCACCCCGTCGTGCGTGAACGAGAGCGTTCGGCCGTTCACGGTCTCGGAGACGAGGCGGCCGTACCTGTCCCTGAGCTGGGTCAGGGTCGCGTCGGGGCCGGTCGCCTCCGCCAGTTCGTCGAAGACGTCGTACTCGTACGTCGTGACCGCGCCCGCCGCGTCCTTGCGGACGACCTGGCCGAGGGCGTTGTGCTCGAAGCCGACGATCTGGTCGAGCGCGTTCGTACGGGAGGTCAGGCGGCCCGCCGCGTCGTAGGCGTAGCTCAGCGTCCGGGCGTCGAAGTCCGTCTCCGACAGCAGCCGGCCCGCGTCGTCGTACGTGTAGTCCCAGGTGAGGGCCTGCGGATTTGTCACCCGCGTCAGCCGCAGGTTCGAGTCGTGGGTGAACTCGTAGCGCACGCCGTCCGGGGTCGTGCGGGACGTCAGGAGGTCGAAGTCCGTGTACTCGAAGCGGGTCGTGGCGCCCATGGCGTCTGTGTGTGTGAGGCAGTTGCCCTCGCCGTCGTACGTCCACGTCTCCACCGTGCCGTCGGGTGCCGTGCGGCGGGACACCCTGCCCTCGACCGTCCACTCCAGTCGCGTCTCCGCGCCGAGCGCGTCCGTGACGCGGATCGTGCGGCCGAACGCGTCGTGGTCGTAGTGGGTCGTCGCCCCCAGCGGGTCCGTGATCTCGGTGGGCAGGCCCCTGGCGTCCAGGACCAGGTGGGTCGTGGCGCCGAGCGGGTCCGTCGTCGACGTGAGCCCTCCGGCCGAGTCGTAGGTGAACGCTGTCGTCGCGCCCGAAGGGTCTGTCACCGACGTTCGGTTGCCGCGTTCGTCGAAGGTCTGGCGGGTGACGTTGCCGTCGGTGCCGACGATGCGGGTCGGGAGGCCTAGGGCGTCGTACTCGGCCCGCGCCTGCCTGCCGTCCGGGCGCTCCAGCGCCGTCATGCGGCCGTGCTCGTCGTACGTCGAGCGGGTGACGTTGCCCAGGGGGTCCGTGTGGGACAAGAGGTTGCTGCGGTTGTCGTACGCGTGGCGGGTGATCGCGCCCAGCGCGTCGATCTCGGCGACGCGTTGCGCGCGGTCGTTGATCAGGTGGCGCTGGGTGTGGCCCTCGCCGTCGGTGAACGTGGTCATGCGGAGACCGGTCGCCGGGTCGACGTCGTCCCAGGTGAAGGTGGTTTCGAGGTGGCCGTTGGTGCCTGACTGGTAGGTGCAGCGGTCCTGGTCGTCGTAGACGTAGTCGAACCGGCTGTCGTTGGTGTCGGTCCACGAGGTGATGCGGCCGTGTTCGTCGCAGCCGAAGCGCAGGGGGCGGCCGGAGGAGTTCACGACCTCGGTCAGGTGGCCGTCGGTGTAGCCGTAGCGCAGGATCTCCTGGTCAGATCCGTCGACTGCTGCCCCCGCCAGGTGCAGGGCCGTTACGCGGCCTTCGCTCGTCGTGAGCTTCAGGTGGTAGCCGCCGTGGTGGACGATCGAGGTCGGGGCACCCGTCTCGTCGTGCTCGAAGGTGATCCAGCGGCCGTTGCGGTCGTCGATCTGGGCCAGCAGTGCCAGTTCGTCGCTGTGGTCGGTGAAGTGCCAGACCTTGCCCGTGTCGGGGTCGGTGATCGTGTAGCCGTCCTCGACCCGGTCCAGCGGCCACTGGCGGCCGTGCGTGGGCACGACCGGGACACCGGGCGCCGGGTGCGGGTACGCGAGCAGGCTGCCCTCGTCGCAGCTGAAGATCACGCCCTCGGCGTCGACCTCCAGGCGTTGGTCCACCGTGGACGACCACGTCGGGCCGAACCAGCGGCCCGAGCGGCGTGAGGAGTCGAAGGTACGGCGGAAGAGGAGAGGGAGCGAGCCCGGCAGGGTGATGTCGGTCTGGGGCAGCAGCATGCGGCCCGATGCGATGTCGACCGGGTCCCTCTCGCAGTCGGTCTTGCTGCACTCCTTGCCCTTGCCGTGCGGGTCCTTCTCCTGGTCCGCCCGGCTGGAACCCGGCTTCTCAGGGGCTTCCGGCAGGTGTTTGGTGCCGTTCAGGCCGGCGCGCAGGCCGCCCTTGATGACTCCGCCGCCCTTGGTCCCGAGGACCTCGGGCAGCAGCCGGCCGAGGAACTCGCTCGGGTCGCCCTTCGCCGCGTCCCAGGCGTTCTTCAGCGCCCTGTCCGGGTTCGCCACCGTGGACACCAGGCCGGCTAGCGTCATGTTGACGTTCTTGTAGTACTCCGCTGGGTGCGTCAGGTTGTACACGTCCAGCGGGTGGACCGAGCGGACGAAGTTGACCAGACCCGCCGTGCCCTTGACGACGCCACCGCCGAAATGGGCCAGCTCGATGCTCTGGCCCATGCCGTAGTCCATCAGCTCGAGCTTGGCCTTCTCCAGGCCCGTCGGCTCCTTCGGCGCGTGGGCCAGCGCGGCGCGCACCGCCGTCTTCGCCGTCGCAGCCGCCTCGTTCCGCGCGGTCCGGGCGGCGTTCAGGATCTCCCGCGCCCGCTGTCGCTTGGCCTTGCCCGGGTCGGAGAACGTCCCCGGGTGGGGCAGCGGACTGTCCCCCGTGCGGGCCGTGTTGTAGGCGTCGACCTTCTTGTTGTGCGTGTCGGCCGCCGTCTTGGAGTCCTTGTCGCCCTCCTTGTACAGCGCGATCGCCTCACGCGCCTTGCCCTGCGCGCTCACGACCGCCTTGGAGTACGTCTCCATGGCCTTGGCCGCGTCCTCCATCGCGTCCGCCGCGTGCAGCCAGTCGGTGGGCAGGGTCTGGAACTTCTCCCGGAAGGCGTTGGCCGCCTCGCCCTTCCAATGGGCGGCGTCCAGCTTCTTCATCCCGCCCCCGACCAGGTCGAACGCGCGCTGGAAGTCCCGCAGGTTCGTCACCGTCGCGGCGATCTTCTCCGGCTTGCCGTGGATCAGCTCGTTCGCTTCCTCGCTCTGCCCGAGCTGCTGCTCCCCGACCTGCGCACCGAGCGACGAGGCCGTCTCGTCGCCCCAGTCCTCGACCGCGTCCGCCCAGTCGTGAACACCGACCTTGTCCAGGCCGTCGCCGAGCTTGTCGGTCGCGTGGTCGATGCCCTTGCCGACGAACTCCTTGCCCGCGTCGATGCCCTTGTCGAGCCCGTCGACGAGGCCGTCGCCGATCGCCCGCCAGTCCACCATCAGCGGCTCTCCCCCCACCGCGGCTGCTCGGCCTGCTCGATGGTCGCCCGGTCGGGATCGAGCTTCTCCTTCAGCTCCTCGTCCATCGCCTCACGCAGTTGCGGATCCACGACACCCGAGCGCTCCATCGAGTCGAGCAACGAGTCCTCGACGTCGTACGCCGTGTTCTGCCAGGTCTGCTTCACCTCCTGATGAGCCTCGCTGAACGATTCCGGGCTCCAGTCCGCGTCGTCCCAGGTGTGCTGGTCGCGGATGGTGTCCCAGCGCATCTGCTTGACCTCGTCCTCCGACAGATGCGGGTTTCCGTTGAGGGAGTTCACCGCGATCTTGAACGAGTCCTTGACGTACTGCTCCTGCTCCGCGAACGAGCCCGCCGACAGGCCCACCCCCTGCGCAAAACCGTTTCCCCGCAAGGTCAGCGTCCGTACGCCCCACTCCCACCGGTCGCAGAACGTCCCGAACTCCGCCGCCAGACCCCCGTGCCCCAACTCAAGCCCCGACAACGCCAGATCCGAGAACCCACGGCCCGCCGACGCCTCGCCGATCATGCCGAGCTCCTTCAGCTCCGCATGCGCCAGGTTGATGCCTTTGACGATCTCCGCCAGCGCCGCCGCCGGAGCCGCGAGCTCAGGCTCACTCCCGCTCATCCTGCGTCCCCGTTCCCCCGTGATACCCGAGATCCACCGCCACCTCGTCCGGGACGACCCCCGCCACCGGCGGAAACACCATCCCGTCCGCACTCCCCGCGTCCAGCGCCACCCCGCCCGGACCCGGCAGCATCGGCACCATCACATCGAGGAGCCGCGCGCCGAGGATCGTCCGGTACGTCCACTCCCGCGCAGCCTCGCCCCGCGCGACCGCGAACCGCGCCAGCGCCTCCTCGTCCGAGAACGCGCAGATCCACCGCACCCCGTCGAAGTCCGCCGTCCACAGACTCCCGTGCTCGTCGAACGGCACCAGGACCGCCGTACGCCGGAATTCGCCGAGCAACCGCGCAAACACGCGACGTGCCACCGCCGCCTCATCGACCGCCTCTGCGGCCGGAATCGCGGCCGGGACTGCGGCAGGGACCGTGACCGGATGGGAAGAATCCGCCAATTCGGTCAGCCTCGACACCCGTTGAGGCCGCTGAGGCTTCGGTATTCCGTCCCCGTTCTCCGTCACCCACGCATGCTGTCACGCGATCATTTCCGCGAGCAACGAACAAAAGCGCGAGGCCCGGAACCTGTCCGGTTCCGGGCCTCTACGTACTACGGAAGGACGACGTCAGTCCTTCTTCGGCTCCTCCAGGCGCGGGAACAGCACCGCGCCCTTCGTCACCGTCGTGCCTGCCGGGAGCTGGCCCCATTCGCCGGCGGACTGGACCGGCTGGGAGGGCAGGGTGCCCAGGGAGGCCTCGGCGCCCAGGGAGTCCCAGAGCTGCTGGGAGGTCTCCGGCATGATCGCGTTCAGGAGGACCGCGACGCCGCGGAGGGACTCGGCCGCCGTGTAGAGGATCGTCGCCAGGCGGGCGCGGCCCGTCTCCGACTCGTCCTTGGCGACCTTCCACGGCTCCTGCTCCGTGATGTAGCCGTTGACCTGCTTCACGAAGTCGAAGATCGCCAGGATGCCGCCCTGGAAGTCCAGCTCCTCGCCGATCTTCAGGTCGGCAGCCGCGACGGCCTTCGCCAGGCCCTCGTGGATCGCCTTCTCCGCGTCACCGTCGGCCGTCGCGGCCGGCAGGGCGCCGTCGAAGTACTTGCCGACCATCGCCGCGACACGGGACGCGAGGTTGCCGTAGTCGTTCGCCAGCTCGCTCGTGTAGCGGGCGGTGAAGTCCTCCCACGAGAACGAGCCGTCCTGGCCGAACGCGATCGCGCGCAGGAAGTACCAGCGGTACGCGTCCACGCCGAAGTGCGAGGTCAGGTCCTGCGGCTTGATGCCCGTCAGGTTCGACTTCGACATCTTCTCGCCGCCGACCATCAGCCAGCCGTTCGCGGCCACCTTGCCCGGCACCGGCAGGCCCTGCGCCATCAGCATCGCCGGCCAGATCACCGCGTGGAAGCGCAGGATGTCCTTGCCGATGAGGTGGACGTTGGCCGGGAAGGTCTCGTCGAACTTCTCCGGGTTCTCGTTGTAGCCGACCGCCGTCGCGTAGTTCAGGAGCGCGTCGATCCACACGTAGATCACGTGCTTCTCGTCCCACGGCACCGGGACGCCCCAGTCGAAGGTCGAGCGCGAGATCGACAGGTCCTCAAGGCCCTGCTTGACGAAGTTCACGACCTCGTTGCGCGCCGACTCCGGCTGGATGAAGCCCGGGTTCGCCTCGTAGAACTCCAGCAGCTTCGGGCCGTACTGGCTCAGCTTGAAGAAGTAGTTCTCCTCCTTGAGGATCTCCACCGGCTTCTTGTGGACGGCGCACAGCTTCGTGCCGTCCTCGGCCTCGATGAGATCGCCCGGGAGCTTGTACTCCTCACAGCCCACGCAGTACGGGCCTTCGTACCCGCCCTTGTAGATCTCGTCCTTGTCGTACAGGTCCTGCACGAACTCCTGGACGCGATCCGTGTGCCGCTTCTCCGTCGTACGGATGAAGTCGTCGTTCGCGATGTTCAGGTGCTCCCAGAGGGGCTTCCACGCCTCCTCGACGAGCTTGTCGCACCAGGCCTGGGGCGTGACGTTGTTCGCCTCGGCCGTGCGCATGATCTTCTGACCGTGCTCGTCCGTGCCGGTGAGGTACCACACCTTCTCGCCGCGCTGACGGTGCCAGCGCGTGAGCACGTCGCCTGCGACGGTCGTGTAGGCGTGGCCCAGGTGAGGAGCGTCGTTGACGTAGTAGATGGGGGTCGAGACGTAGAACGCCTTCGCCCCCTGCTTCTCGGATCCAGTGGCCGCCATGGTCGAAATCCTAACGGGCGGTTCAAGATCCACTCACATCGATAACGGTCGATGACCGAGGAGTGGGACGGGGCGGGAGCGCGGAGACCTTCGCGAAACGTTGGACGGCGTAGAAAGAGCCGTGGCCGTCAGCAGCGAGGAAGAGATCATGCGCGTACTTGTCGCCGAGGACGAGGAGGTCCTCGCGGAGCTCCTCGCGACCGGTCTGCGACGGGCCGGCTTCGCCGTTGACACCGTCTACAGCGGCGACGCCGCCCTCGCCTACCTGGGCCTGCACGACTACGACGTCGTCGTCCTCGACCGCGACCTGCCCCGCGTCCACGGCGACGACGTCGCCCGCGCGCTCGTCGCCCGGTCCGCCCGGACCCGGATTCTGATGCTCACTGCTTCCGCCACGACGGAGGACCGGGTCGAAGGGCTCGACCTCGGTGCCGACGACTATCTCGGCAAGCCCTTCGAGTTCCCCGAGCTCGTCTCCCGCGTACGCGCCCTGCGGCGGCGCAGCGCCCGGCCCGTACCGCCGCGCCTCGAGCGGGCGGGCGTCGAGATGGACACCGTACGGCGGGACGTGACCCGGGACGGGCGGGCGCTCGACCTGTCCCCGAAGGAGTTCTCCGTACTCCAGATCCTCCTTGAGGCGGACGGGGCGACCGTCTCCGCCGAGGAGCTTCTGGAGCGGGCCTGGGACGCCCACACCGACCCGTTCACGGGCGCGGTACGGGTCTGCATGAGCAAGCTGCGCGCGAAGCTCGGAGAGCCGGCGCTGATCCGGACGGTGCAGGGAGTGGGGTACGCGCTGTGACGCATGTCTTGGAAGCCGGGTCCACCATCCGGACGCGGATCGCGCTCGTCTACGGGGCTGTCTTCGTGGTCCTCGGCGGCTGCCTGCTCACCGTCGTGAACCTGCTGTCCCGCGCCGGTACGGAGGGCGAGGCGGACGCGATCGCGGCGCGGGTGCGGGTGGTGGCGCCGTTCGAGACGGTCACCGCGTACCGGCTGAGCGACGACGTCAGCCGGGCCGCCGGCGAGCAGATGCTCATGTGGTCGTGCCTGGCCCTCGTCGTCATGGCCTTCTGCGCCGTCGCGGTCGGGTGGTGGACGGCGGGGCGCGTGCTGCGGCCGGTCCACGAGATGACCGCGCGTGCGCGGCGGCTCTCGGAGCGGAACCTGCACGAGAGGATCGCCGCGAGCGGGCCCGACGACGAGCTGAAGGAGCTCGGCGACACGATCGACGCGCTGCTCGGCCGGCTTGAGACCGCCTTCGACAGCCAGCGGCGGTTCATCGCGAACGCCTCGCACGAGCTGCGGACCCCGCTCGCCACGCAGCGCGCCGCGATCCAGATCGGCCTCGACGACACGAACGAGGTCAAGCAGGTGCTCCTCGACAGCAACCGGCGCAGCGAGCGCCTCATCGAGGGGCTGCTGGTGCTTGCGAGGAGCGAGCGGGGGCTCGAGGGGCGGGAGGGCGTGGAGCTGGGGGGTGTGGTCGCGGAGGAGTGTGAGACGTACGGGGTGGAGTACGGCGATATCGGTGCTGGTGGCGGTGCCGGCGCTGGTGGCGGTGGCGGTGGCGGTGGCGGTGGCGGGGGTGTCGTGCTCGGGAGTCGCGTGCTGCTCGGGCAGCTCGTACGGAACCTCGTCGCGAACGCGGTCGCCTACAACGTCCCCGGCGGATCGGTGGACGTGCGTGTGGACGGTGGCGTGCTGACCGTCTCCAACACGGGGCCGGTGGTCGCGGCAGGCGATGTGCCCGGGCTCTTCGAGCCGTTCCGGCGGGGCGAGGGGCGCGACCGGATGGGGCCGGGGGCGGGGCTCGGTCTGTCGATCGTCCGGTCGATCGCGGTGGCGCACGGGGGGACTGTGGGCGCGGTCGCGCGGGGGGCGGGGGGGGCGCGGGGGGGGGGGGGGGGGGGGGGGGGGGGGGGGCCCTGGTGGTGACGGTGACGTTGCCCGTCTCCGTCACCACCAGGCCGGTCGCCGGTGCCGGTGCCGGTGCCGGTCAGGCCTCCCAGGTGGAGAGCAGCCCGCGGTAGAAGTCGGCGTGGGCGGTCTCGGAGGGGGTCGCGCCGGCGAGGAAGTGGCCGGTACGGGGGGCGGTGAGCTTACGGACGTAGTCGAACGCCTTGTTGTCCTCCTCGCCCCACGCGACGAACTGCCAGTGGATCGGGCGCTCGGCGGCCTCGGCGAGCGCCTGGGTGGCGGCCGTCTTGGACTCGGGGGCGCCGTCCGTCTGGAAGACGACGAGGGCGGGGCGGGTGGGGTCGGCCTTCTCGTGGTGGGCGAGGACCTCTTCGACGGCGCGGTGGTAGTTCGTACGGCCGAGGCGGCCGAGGCCCGCGTTGATCTCGTCGATGCGGCCGTCGATGCCGGCGGGGCGGAGTTCGGCGGTGCCGTCGATGTCGGTGGAGAAGAAGACGGCGGTCACGGTCGCGTCCTCGGTGAGGTGCGCGGCGAGCGCCACGGTCTGCTCCGCGAGCCGCTGAACGGCCCCGTCCTTGAAGTACCCACGCATCGACCCTGACCGGTCGACCACGAGATACACGGCCGCCTGAGCCGTGACCAGCCCGCGCTCCTGGAGCACCTCTCCCGCGGCGGCGTACGCGTCCAGCAGCTGGGGCGCGTCGGCGGCGAGGGGGGAGGTGGTGGCGGGGGCCGGGGTGGGGGTGGTGGCGACCGGCTCGGCGGCCGGGGCGGCCGCCCCGGGCTCGTCGGCGGCGGGCTCCGCCGCCACGACGACCGCCTCCGGCTCCGCCGGGGCGGGCTCCGGCTCGACTGCCTCGGGCTCCGCCGGGGCAACGGCTTCCGGCTGCGCCGCGACGGGCTCGGGCTCCGTCGGAGCGGCTGCTGCCTCGGGCTGCTTGGTGGCGACCGCCTTCGGCTCCGCCTGGACTGCCTCGGGCTCTTCGGCGTCGGCGGCTTCGGGCTTTGCCGCGACGGCCTCGGGCAGCTCGGCGTCGGCGGCTTCCGCCTTCGCTGCGACGGCCTTGGGCTTCCTGGTGGTGGCCGCCTTCGGCTCCGCCTCGGTTGCCTCGGG